>JAVKDQ010000121.1:0-32500 GCA_040222155.1 Roseovarius sp. | reverse complement strand
CGCCGGGCACCGCATCACCAGCGTCCCCCTCCCCTGACAGCACGTTCGGGGTCAGAGCAGAGACGTGCCAACCGGAGGCGCGTTCGGGTCTGACCCGCACGCGTCTCGTTCCGTCTGTCGTGGGGTGGTGTGGCTACGGTCGTGCTGATGGGGTCAGAGGCCGAGGTGCTGTACGAGCTGATGGGCACGCAGCGTGCCGTTCGCCGGTTGCGACCGGACCCGGTGCCGACCGAGGTGCTCGATCGGGTGCTCCAGGCGGCGTGTTGGGCTCCGACCGGCGGCAACGGGCAGCAGTGGCGTGTGGTCGTCGTCCGCGACTCCCACCGCAAGCAGGCGCTGGCCGATCTCTACGCCGGGCCGTGGCACGCCTACGCCGACACGTACACGACCAAGCTCGAGCGGATCCCGGCGGGAGATCGCCGCGAGTCTGCTCGACGCACCCTCGACGCCGGGACGTACCTCGCCGAGCACTTCCACGAGGTGCCGGCGGTCCTCGTCTTTCTCGCCGATCCGAATCGGATGACGATCACCGACGCCCACCTCGACCGCGTGTCGTTCGTCGGCGGCGGCTCGGTCTATCCCCTGCGAGCCCGAGCTTCTGAGAATGCGCACCCAGGCAACGGAGCCGTCGGGGTCGATCTGAAATTGCACGCGGGCGCTGCCCTCGCCGGTCGTGCTCACCCGGCGCCTCTGGTTGAGCTGCGTGAGCACCTTCCCGGCATAGTTGGTCATGCCCGCATTGCCCGTGGCGCGGCTCGTCGAGATGATCGTTTCGCGCGAGAGCAGGTCGAGGCTGCTGCCCTGGATCACCGGGGTGGTGCCGCTGCCCTCCGCCCCCTCCTGCGCCTCGGCGGCACGCGCGGCCAGCGCCTCGGCGGAAGGCCGCGCCTTGGGCGGGCGCAGCGAGGTGGTCACGGCCGTGTCCATCACCGGGCCGTCGCCCGTCTCCTCGGGGAGTTCGAGATCTTCCGGCAAAGATGCGACGATGTCGTCGGGCAGGTCGGGCGCCAGGGCCTCGGGCGCGGGGTCGGGCGCCTCCGCGGCGGTTTCGGGCGTGGTCTCGGGCGGCGTTTCGGGCTCGGCGGGCTCGGCGGGCGGCGCCTCGGCGACGGTCTCGGGCACCTCGGCGCTCTGCGGCGGCTCGGGGGCATCGGGGGCCTGCGTCTCCTGCGGGGCCGCTTCGGGCGCGAGCGCCTGCGCATCGCCGGTATCGGGCGTCATCACCGATTGCGGGGTGTCCGAGGCGACGAGCGCGTTCGAGGTCGGCTCGACCGCCTCCACCGGGTCGGGTTCGGTGACCTCGGGCGGCGGTGCCTCGGGCGTGGGCTCGGCGAATTCCTCGAAGGCGGCGCCGGTTTCCGGGGGCGGGGTCTGGGCGCCATCGGGGCGCGAGGGCAGGTCGGTCGAGGCAACGTTGAGGCCCAGCCCGTGCAACAGAAGCGAGAGCATCCCGGCCAGCGCCGCGGCAAGAAGGGAGCGGCGCACCATCAGCGCCCCCGCGACACCGGCAGAGGCCTGGCGAAGAGCGGCGACGCGAAGAGCGGCAACGCCCCGCGCGCGCCCGACATGCAGGCCGGCGCGCGCCCCGCGATCGGGCGAAACGGCATGGGCTCGGTCGGCGGTCTCATGCGGGCAAGGTCACTCGTCAAGGCTCTGGTTTCGGATCCGGCGGGTCTCGGCCCTACCCATGTGGTTCGGGGGGAGTGTAAGGGCAAGGCCGGGGGCGGTCCATCTCGCCGGGGCCCGGCACACGCAAACGCGAAGACGCGAACCTGCCGATCGCCCGCGCGAGAGCGCCGTCAGCCGCCCTTGATCCGGATGGAGAAGCTGCGTTGCGCGCCCGGGGGCGGTGCCGGAAAAGGCGCGGCGCGGCGGATCACGCCCAGTGCCGCCTGATCGAGCGCGCCGCTGCCCGAGCTCTGCGCCAGCGACAGGCCGCTCAACCCGCCACCGGGCGCGATGGTGAAGGCCACCACCGCCGTGCCCCGCGCGCCCACCTGCGGGCGCCGCACCCGCGAGATCTTCTGCATCACCACGCCCGGATAGTTGCTCGCCGCCGCATTGCCCGACTGGGTCGCCTGCCCCGTGCCCGCCTTGGCCTGCTCGCGCACCGCCTCCGAGCCCGCCGCGGTGCCGGTGCGCGCGCTCTGGGCGGCATTGCCCTGCGCCTGCGGCTTTGCGGCCGGTTGCGGCGCGGGCTCTGCCCGTGCCACGGGCTGCGGGGCGGGCGCGGGGGCCGGATCGGCGGCAGGCGCGGGCCGCGACCTGGGACGCAGCGAGGCCGTCACGGCGGTGGCGCGCTCCTCCTCGGCCTCGATCACCTCTTGCGGCTTGCTGGGCGCGACAGATGTGGCGGGGGCAACCGGGCGGGGCTGCACCGGCTCGGGGAAATCAGCCTCCGCCGCCTGCGGGATCGCCGCGGCAATCACCGGCTCGGCGCGGTCTTCCGGCACTTCCGCTTCAGGCGAGGCGAGGCTCGGGGCATCGGCCCGCTGCGCCTCGGGCGCCTGCGGCACGGGCTCGGGCGCGTCGGACGCCTCCGCCGCGGTTATCGTTTCAGTGGTCGTTTCAGTGATCGTTTCGGGCACCGCAGGCTCCGCAATCTCGGCCGGGTCGGGCGCGGTTACGGCCTCGGGCGGCGTCACTGCCTGCCTCTCCTGAGGGGTGGAGGGCGTGAGCGTGCCCGCGGCCATGTCGGCGAAACTGCTGCCGAGGCTGGCCTCCGCGCCACCGGCGGCGCCCCCGATCTCCACGGAGGGCTGCCCGGTCAAGGCCCAGAGCGCCACGCCGTGCAAGGCCACGGCGGAGACGAGGGCGAAGCCCTTGGCCAGCGGCGACGCGCCGATCATTGCAGCCCCCGTTCGGTCACCACGAGCACCCGTTCCGCGCCCTGCCCGCGCAGTTCGCGCGCGATGCCCACCAGCGTTTCGGCGGGCAGGTCGCGGTCGGGCACGAGGCGGATCGTCTTGCGCTCCTCTTCGGGCAGCGCGGCCACATAGGCGCTGGCCGAGGCCTGCGCCTCGTTGCGGTAGCTGAGCCGCCCGTCGGCATGGATGACAAGCGCATCCGGCGGCGCGCGGCCCTCAAGCTCGGCGGTGCGCACGAGGCTCAGGTCGCTGTCGAGCGGCTTCGCCAGCGTGCCGGCCACCATGAAGAAGACCAGCATCAGGAACACGATGTTGATGAGCGCGATGGTGGGCTCGCGCGTCTGCCTTTCCCGCGCGCGTCTCATGACGCCCCCAGCACGGTGACGCGCACGCGCTCGACGCCGCGCAGCGCCACCAGAAGATCGGTCAGGCGCTGCGACGAGACATCGTCGCGCAGGCTCACCAGAACGGGGGCCGGCGTGTCGTCACGCTCGGGCAGAAGGGTGTCGAGGCTCTCGGCCAAGGCCTCGAGCGCCACCTCCTGCCCGTTGAGGCTGAGCGTGTCGGCGCCAAGCCGCAGAAAGGCCGGGCGCGCATCCGTCGCCGGGGCGCTGCCCGAGCCGGCTGCGGCCAGCTCGACCTCGGAGAAGCGCGAGAAGGTCGACGAGAGCATGAAGAAGAGCAGCAGAAGGAAGATGACGTCGATCAGCGACGTCATGGAGAGCCGCCGGCGCCGGTGACGTCTACGCACCGGCCGTCACCGGATCGGAGTGCGACGCCTCCGCGTTCCAGCCGCCATGCGGGTAAAGCACCGTGGCGATGGCGCGCTCGGCGGTCACCCGCTCGGCATCCATGCGCCCCTCGAGCCAGCTCAGCACCAGCGCCGTGGGCATCGCCACCGCAAGCCCCACGGCGGTGGTGAGCAGCGCCACCCAGATACCGCCCGCCAACAGCGAGGGGTCCACCTGCGTTCCGGCCTGCTGCAGCGACTGGAAGGCCTCGATCATGCCCAGAACCGTGCCGAAGAGCCCCAGCAGAGGCGAGAGTTGCACCACCGAATCGAGCAGGCGAAAGCCAGCCTCGAGCCGGGCGAAACGGGTTTCGGCCTCGGCCCGCAGGCGGCCCTCATCCTCCGCGCCCGAGACGAAGGCCATCTCGATCACCGGGGCCAGATAGCTCGTGGAGCGGTCGAGCGCGGCGCGGGCGCCCGAACGGTCTCCCCTGTCCCACGCGGCCACCGCCTCGGCCAGCGCCTTGTGGCGGCCCACACCGGCGGCGCCGAACTGCCAGATCTTGTAGAGCACCGTGGCCGTGGCCACGACCGAGACACCGATCAGCACCATGACAACCGGGCCGCCCAGATCGGCCACCTGGCGAAGGGCTTCGAAAAGGCCGCTCATCCGATCAGCTCCACATCCGTGCGCGTTGCAAGCTCGAGGCCTTGTTCGCAGGCCTCAGGGGCCAGCCCCGGCGCGGTGCATTCATGCGCGCCATTGATCAGGATCTGGCTCAGGTTCTCGCAGGCAAGCCCGTTCACGGTGAATTGCCGCACGCGCGGCCGCCCGGCGGGCAGCTCACCGAAATCGAAGAGCGTCAGCCGTTCGACCTGCCCGTTGCCATTGAAGAGAACCGTTTCGTAAACCGCCTTCTCGATGGGTTCGGCATGACTGTTGACGATCAGGAAGCTGAGCTTGCAGGAGCCCTCGCCCGGCTCCGCCGCGTTGAGCTCTACGGAAACATGCGGCGCCGAACTCTGGTCCTGAGCCAGTGCAGGGGCCGCCGTCATTGCCCCTGTGAAGCCAGCGAGAATCAGTGCAAGCACGGCCTTCCGACCGCCCGAAGCCCTCGGACGGCAAAACGCTGCGCACGGCAAAGAGGCTTGATGCAACGGCATTTCATGCTCCCACTCTTGTCATGACGATCGGCACGTGACTTGGCTAGGGAAACATCCCGGCTCGGCTCCGGCAGTTTCATCACAAATCGGCGCGGGTGGCAATTACCTATTGAAACAATCAGGATACCGGCGCGCTCCGGCCTAGATCGCCGTCCGCCGCGCCAGATCGACATAGAGCACCTGAAGCCGGCGGGTCAGATCGCCCGGGCGCCCGTCTCCCAGCCGGGCCTCGTCGATGGAGGTGACTGGGCAGACATAGGTGGAGGCGCCGGTCAGAAAGGCTTCATCGGCGGCCTTCGCTTCCTCCAGCGTGAAGGCCCGCTCCTCCACGCTCAACCCCTGCTCGGCCACCAGCGCGATCAGCGCCTTGCGGGTGCAGCCATGCAGGATGGCGTTCGAGAGCGGCCGCGTCACCAGCGTGCCATCCTTGATGAAGAAGAAGCTCGTGGCCGCGCCTTCGGTCACGATGCCATCCTCGTGCAAGAGCGCCTCCTGCCCGCCCGCCTCCTTCGCCGTGATCTTGGCGAAGACGGAGCCCATGAGCCCCACCGTCTTGATGTCGCGCCGCCCCCAGCGGATGTCGGGGGCCGAGACCATGTGGATGCCCTCCTCGATCTCGCGGCGGAAGGCATCGGACTTGGGTTGCGCGAAGCCGAAGACGGTGGGCGTTTCGCTACCGGTGGGCAGGAAATCGCGGTCGCCGCTGCTGCCGCGGGTGAACTGCATGTAGACGAGCCCTTCCACCACGCCCTCCTCGGCCACCAACCGACGCATTACCGACAGGATACCGACGTGATGCAGCGGGCAGGTCATGCCCATTTCGGCCATCGAGCGGTCGAGCCGCGCCATGTGGCTCTCGAAGTCGATGAGCCTGCCGTCGATCACCCCGCAGACCTCGTATATCGCATCCGCAAAGAGCAGCCCCCGGTCGAAAACCGAGACCGTGGCTTGCGCTGCAGGCAGGAAGGCGCCGTTGAGATAAACCGTCTCAGGCATCGCCAAGCCCCATCTGCGCACGGCTGGGCTGCACCGGCTCGCCCGCCCCCGCCCGCTCGGTGATGAGCTTGTATGCCTCGGGCCTCCGGTGCCGGGCGAAGTTGAAGATCTCGGTGCGGGCATAGGCCGCGAGCTTCATGTCGCAGCGCGCGGTAATCAGCTCGTCCTCCAGCGTGGCGGCCATCGCCACCACCTCGCCCAGCGGCGAGACGATCATCGACTGGCCGATCATCGGGAAGCCCTCCTCCACGCCGCATTTCGCCGCCGCCGCGACCCATGTGGCGTTCTGGTAGGCGCCCGCGCGCAGCGACAGCTCGTTATGCATGTTGGCCTGCGAAGCCGCCTGGTAGGGCTCGCCGAGGCCGGTGGGGGTGTTGTAGCCCAGCGCCACGATCTCCACCCCCTGCAGCCCCATCACCCGGTAGGTCTCGGGCCAGCGCCTGTCGTTGCAGATGCACATGCCGATCTTCGCGCCCATCGCCTCGTAAACCGGGAAGCCCAGATCGCCCACGTTGAAATAGCGCTTCTCGAGATGCTCGCCCAACCGCGAGGGGTCAGGCTCCACGTGGCCGGGCAGATGCACCTTGCGATACTTGCCCACGATCCGGCCCGTCGGATCAACCAGAATGGCGGTGTTGAACCGCTTCTCCCCCGCCTTCTCGGCATAGCCGAGGTAGAAGCCGATGCCCGCCTCCGCCGCCGCCTCGAAAAGCGGGCGCGTCTCCGGCCCCGGCATCTCGTCTTCATACCACGCCTCGAGCGCGGGCGCGCCCAGCTCGTAGACCCAGCGCGGGAAGAAGGTGGTGAGCGCCAGCTCGGGGAAGACGACGAAGCGGCAGCCCCGCGCCTTCGCCTCTGCAAGCAACTCCAGCATCCGCGCCACCACATCCTTGCGGCTGTCGGATTTCTGGATCGGGCCCATCTGGGCCACGCCGGTTACAAGCGCCTCCATCAGCGCGTCCTTTCATCGGGATGGCGCGCCTGCCAGTGGCGCGCGATGTCGTCGCGTCGGGTGATCCACACGTGATCGTGCCCGGCGATGTGGTCGAGAATGCGGTAGAGCGAAGCGATCCGCCCGGGCCGCCCGACGAGGCGGGCATGCAACCCCACCGTCATCATCGCGGGCCGCTCCGCGCCTTCGGCATAGAGCTGGTCGAACGTGTCGCACACGTAAGCCGTGAACTGCTCGCCCAGCACGTAGCCACCGCCATCGCGGGCGAAGCGGCTGTCATTGGTGTCGAGCGAATAGGGCACCATCAGAAGGCCGGGATGATCGGGCGACCAATAGGGCAGATCATCGTTATAGACATCCGAATTGTAGAGAAAGCCCATCTCCGCCGAGAGCGCGTAAGTGTGCATCGAGGGCAGGCCCGCGTAATAGCCGAGCGGCGGCGCGCCGGTCAGCTCTTCCACCTGCGCGATGGATTTGGCGATCATCGCCGCCTCATCCTCGCGGCTGAGCTTGCCATAGTCGATCCAGCGCCAGCCATGCGGGTGCAGGTCGAACCCGGCCTCGATCATCGCCCTCAGCGCCAGCGGGTTCTGCTCGCCCGCGCGGCCCACGAGGTTCACCGTCGCGGGCAGGCCCCGCTCGGTGAAGGCGCGCAGAAGCCGCCAATACCCCACGCGCGCACCGTATTCGTAGGAATGTTCGATGTTGAGCTCGCGCCCGCCCATCACCGGGGCAACGGTGACATCGGAAACCCGCGTCTCCGAATGCGGGTCGCCCTCCATGATCGAGCGCTCGCCGCCCTCCTCGTAATTGATGCAGAAATTCACCGCCACCCGCGCGCCGCCCGGCCAGTCGGCCGGGGGCGGCGCATCGGCATAGCCTATGAAATCGCGCGTCGGGCCGCTCATGGCTGTTCCTCCCCGCCTAGAATGGCCACGTTGAGCCAGCGAATCTCCGTCTCCCCGCGCATCCCCGCCTTGGTGGCCGGATCATTGGCGAAGAAGGCTTCCGCATCGGCCCGTGTGGGCAGATCGAGCAGCAGCACGCTGCCAGTCTTGGTGAGCCCGTCGTCGGTGCGCAGGCTGCCCGCACAAAGGATCACGTCGCGATTGGCCAGCTCATACTGCCAATGCGCGTCCATCACCGCGCTGTCGGCGCGCACCGCCGGGCCGGTTTCGTTGTCGTTGCTCACGATCAGCCATGCCATGGCCTGTCTCCTCTGTTCAGTGCACACGCACGCTGGAGATGCCGTCGGCCTCGACCGCCGAGGAGACGAAGCTCGCGAGTGTGCGTTCCTCATCATAGTTCCACGGCGTGCCACGGTGAAGCGTCGCGCGCTGGTCCCAGACCAGAACATCGCCGGGTCGCCAGCGATGGGAGTAGATCGCCTCCGGAACGGTCAGCGCCGCCATCAGCTCCTCGATCAACGCCGCGCCTTCCGCATCGCTCATGCCCACCACACCGGCCACATGCGCCCCGAAGAGCAGCGCCTCGCGGCCGTTTACCGGATTGGTCCAGACCGCTCGCCAATGGGTGTCGGGATACTTGGTGTATTGCGGCAGGAGGCCGAGGCGGGGGTCGACCAGGCTGCGCGAATGCGAGAAGCGGTGGATGAAGACCTTGTCGCGCACGCGCGCCTTGAGCTCTTCCGGCAGCTTCGCCCAGCCCGCGCGGGTCGAAACCACTTCGGTGGCGCCCCCCTCGGAGGGCGGGATCACGTAGCCCACCAGCACGTTGGAAATGGCGGGCGTCGGCAGGAAGGTGCTGTCGGCATGCCAGAGGAAATTTGCCTTCAGGTCGAGCAGCCGCATCTCCGGGTCGGCTACCAGCGCGCCTTTTGTCTCGGCGCGGTTCGACACCATCGGGCGCTCCACCGGCGTGCCCATCGCGGCGCCGCGCAGGTCTTCCAGTGGGCCGAAGGATTCGGCGAAGCGACGGTGGGTGGCCTCGTCGATCTCCTGATCGCGGAAAAGCAGCAGCGAATGCTCCTCGAACAACGCCCGTATTTCCGGAAAATCCGCCGCCCCGAGCGCAGCGATGGACAGATCGGGAAGTTCGACACCGAAATCCGGGTGAAGGGAGCGTGTCTTCAGCATTCTGGCCTCGGGATCAAGGGGCGGAAGGCGGGCGAAAAGGCCGCCTGCAGAGGACGCTACGGATTGACCCTTTCCAAATCCAATTCTAAAGATAAAAGGATTGCTTGAATTTTTTTCATGGTTATGGCTCTCACGCTCGCCCATCTGCAGATGCTCGTCGCCATCCGCGACACCGGCTCGATGAACGCCGCGGCCAACCGGCTCGGCGTGACCCAATCGGCGCTCACCCATCGCCTGCGCGAGGCCGAAAGGCGGCTGAACCTCACGCTCTTCTCGCGCGTCGGGCGCACGCTCCGGCCCTCGGCGGCGGCCGATATCCTCACCGAGGCGGCAGATCAGCTGCTCGACCGGCTGGCGCTGGCCGAGCGCGCCGCAGCGGCGTCGTCGCAAGGGGTTCGGCACATCGTTCGCCTCACGGTCTGCGATTACAATTCCTACCACTGGTTGCCCGGGTTTCTCGCCGGCTTCGGCGCGCAAAGCCCCGATATCGAGATCGAGATCGACCCCGGCAGCCGGCATTCGGCTCTCCGGCGACTCACCGAGGGCCAGCTCGACATCGCGCTTCTGGCGGCGGCGCGGGATGCCCCGGAAACCGACGCGATCCCGCTCTTCGAAGACAGGCTCGCCACCATCGTCTGGCCCGGGCACCCGATGAGCCACAAGCCCTTCGCCCATGCCTCCGATTTCGACACCGAAACCTACCTGACATATTCGCTCGAATTCATCCCCGGTTTCGAATCCGACAGGCTCTGGTCGGCGGAAGGCGCCATGCCGCTGCGCAAGCGAAATCTCGGCTCGGTCGATGCCGTCTGCGAGCTCATCCGCGCCGAGGCCGGCGTGTCGATCCTCAGCCGCTGGGGCCTCACCCGCGAACTGGAGGCGGGAACGCTGGTGGCGATCGAGGCCGGCGCGGAGGGCATCCCGATCGGCTGGTATGCGCGCCTTGCGCCGAACACGGCCGCACATGCCCCCGCCATGCGCGTGGCCCGCGCGCTGCAGGAATGGTTTCGGGAACTGCCGGTTTCGGGGTGAAGCGGCCTGCCGGGCCTAGCCGCGCAACAGGGCGGCAAGCCCCCCGCACCGCCCCCCCTCTGGGCGAACAAGCCGGCGCACTGTCACAGCCCTGATACAGAACTGTCAACTCTCTGCAACGACCCGGCGATAGAGATGCGCGCGCTAACCCGTCCATAGACATCGAAGGGGACAGACATGTCACTCAACCGCCGTACCGCGCTCAAGCTCACCGCGGCCGCCATCGCCGCACCCGTCGTGCTGCGCGCTTCCGACGCTCTCGCATCTTCCGGGTCCGTCAAGGTCTTCGCCTGGCAGGATTACATCCAGCCCAACATCGCCGAGAAATTCGAGGCCGAAACCGGCATCAAGCTCGAGCTCACCACCTACGGCTCCAACGACGAGGCCGAATCGACCGTGCGCGCCAATGGCGGCAAGGGGTTCGACGTGGTCTTCCCGTCGATCACCAACGCCCCCAACTACCTAGACGACAACGGCGAAAGCTTCTTCGCCGAGGTGCCCGCCGAGGTGAACAGCGGCAACATCATCCCCTCCTTCCTGCGTGACAGCGCCACGCTCGGCGGCGTCCATGCCGGCAAGCAGGTTGTGCTGCCCTTCGACTGGGGCACCGAGGGCGTGACCCTCAACAAGGCCGCGATGCCGCTCGACGAATATTCCTACGGCGATCTCTGGCTGCCCGAAGCCGAGGGCAAGGCCGCCTTCCGCCAGAAATCGGCGATCATGGGCACCGGCCTCTACCTCGACGCCATCGGCGAAGTGCCCTCCAACAGGATGCTCGACGTCTACAAATCCGAGGAAGACGCCCGCCGCGTCTGGGGCGCCGTCACCGAGTGGATGCTCGAGCGCAAGGCCAATTTCGGCGCTTTCTGGAACAACGCCACCGAAGCCACCGCGGCCTTCAAGGAAGGCGGCTGTGTGATCGGCCAGACCTGGGATACGACGGGCCTGCTGCTCAACCGCGAGAACCCCGATTTCGTCTACCGCGCGCCGAAAGAGGGCATCATCACCTGGCTCGACAGCTTTGGGATGCTGCGCGAGGCCGAGAACCGCGAGCAGGCGATCGCCTTCATGAACTTCATGCTGCAGCCGGAAGTGGGCGGGATGTTCGCCAACAACACCGGCTACAACTCGGCGGTCGACGGCGCGGCCAACTTCGCCTCGGAAGAGTTCAAGACCCAGTTCAACGAGGTCTACACCGCCGAGGTGCTGGCCAACATGTGGTGGTGGCAGGCGGATACGCCCTTCTTTGCCCCCGTGCGCA
Source organism: Roseovarius sp. (assembly GCA_040222155.1). Classification (GTDB taxonomy): domain Bacteria; phylum Pseudomonadota; class Alphaproteobacteria; order Rhodobacterales; family Rhodobacteraceae; genus Roseovarius. Next base: position 21,402 of record JAVKDQ010000121.1, on the reverse strand, counting down.
ACGAGTTCGTCGAAATCATCACCAACGCCTGATCCGAGGCTTGCGTGACAATAGCCGGGCGGCCCCGTTTCGGGCCGCCCGTGCCACCCCGGGGGAGAGTTCACATGCGCGGCAAGGACGTGCGCCTCGACGGCGTCTCGATCACCTATCCCAACGGCTTCACGGCGGTCGAGCCCACCGACCTGACCATCGAGGCCGGCGAGTTCTTCTCTATCCTCGGCCCCTCGGGCTGCGGCAAGACGACGATCCTGCGCGCGGTTTCCGGCTTCGTCGAGCCCTCGGCGGGCCGGGTGCTCATCGGCGGCGAAGATCAGCGCGGAATCCGCCCCAACGCGCGCCCCACCGCGCTCATCTTCCAGAATCTCGCGCTCTTCCCTCTCATGCCCGTGTGGGAGAACGTGGCCTTCGGGCTCGAGGCGCGGGGCATCTCCAGATCCGAGCGGCGCAAGCGGGCCGACGAGCTTCTCGAGCTCGTGGCGCTGCGCGAGCAGGCCGACAAGAAGCCGGGCGCGCTTTCGGGCGGGCAGCGCCAGCGCGTGGCCATCGCGCGCGCGCTTGCGGTGGAGCCTGCCGTTCTGCTGCTCGACGAGCCGCTTTCGGCGCTCGATCTCAAGCTCCGCCAACACATGCGCGCCGAGTTGCGCGAGATCCAGCGCAAGACGGGCGTGACCTTCATCTACATCACGCATGATCAGGGCGAGGCGCTCACCATGTCCGACAGGATCGCGGTGATGAACAACGGCGTGGTCGAGCAGGTGGGCACCGGCGACGATGTCTATGCCGCGCCGCGCACCGCCTTCGCCGCGTCCTTCGTGGGCGAGACGAACATCTTCGAAGGCCGCGTCTCGGCCACCGATGGCCCGATGGCCCGCATCGAGACCCCCTTCGGCACCTTCCTCGGGCGCAATCCCACCGGGCTCGACACGGGCGCCCATGCCATGCTCTTCGTGCGGCCCGAGGCCATGAAGATCGGCGCGGGCGAGAACCGTTTCGAGGCGCAGCTCGTCCGCCGCGATCTCGAAGGCGCCTATCTCAACCTCGTCTTCTCGACACGCGGCAAGGACGTGGCGGTGCACATCACCAATGATGGTCAGCCCCTCGCGCTCTCGGGCGAGGCTCCCACGCGGCTCGGCTTCGGCTCCGAGCAGGCGGTGGTGCTGGCAAGCGGCCCCCTCGCGCGCACCGGGCGGGAAATGGCCGCGCAATGAGCGGGCTTCTCACCAGATGCGGGCGCGCACTCACGCTCTTCTTCTTCGGCGCGGTGGTGCTCTGGGCGTTGGTGCTCATTCTCCTGCCGCAGCTCACCATGCTCGAGCGCGCGATGACCGCCCCCAAGCGCCAGCTCGACAGTTCCATCGCGCTCTCGCTCTCGCGCGACGCCGATACCTGCATCTCGGTCCTACGCACCCACGAGGCCGCGCCGGCGGCCAATGCCGCGCCCGAGAGCGGCGGGCTTGCGGTGCCTTCCCTCTCAACGATGGGCACCCAGCCCAGTGCCCAAAGCGGCGGGCTCGCGATCCCGTCGATGTCGAACATGGGCACAAGCCCGGCCAACGGCACCGCAACAGAGGCCCCCACGCGCCCCTACATCCTGCAATGCGACCGCACGACGACCCGCAAGCAGATGGTGCGCTCCTCCGAGGAAGAGCCCGCCTGGCTCGATGAGCTTTACGGCCTTCCCCGGCTCGCGGTGCAAGACACCGACCCGATCGAGACCCAGATCGAGACGGCGCGCGAGATCGGCGGCCTCGCGCGCACGCTGTACACCGAGCTGAAAGAGGCCGAGGCCAACGCCTTTCCCTACACGGCGGAAAACTTCCACTGGCTTTTCGCCGCCCGCGCCATTCCGCTTTCGCCCGAGCAGAAGGCCATCGAGAATGCCCGCCTCTCGAAAAAGCTCTACGGGCTGCTCGGCCTGCGCTTCGAGCGCGACGGGCAGGTTTACGAGCGGATCGGGATGATCACCCTCACCCGCACCATCGCCTTCGCCGCGATGGCCACGGCGCTCGCGCTCGTGCTCTGTTACCCGATGGCCTACAAGGTGGCGCTCGCCACGCCGCCGCAACAGGCCGTCTGGCTCTTTCTCGGCCTCGTCATTCCCTATGCCATCGTGGAGCTGATGCGTGTCTACGCCTGGACGACGATCATCGACAACGAAGGCCTCCTCAACGGGCTGCTCACCTGGGCGGGCATGATCTCGGAGCCCATCCAGTTCAAGCGGATGCCGGGCACGATCTTTCTCGTCATCGTCTACACCTACGTGCTCTTCATGGTCTTCCCGATCTACAACGTGATGGCCACGCTCGATCGCAACCAGATCGAGGCGGCGAAAGACCTCGGCGCGCGCGCATGGCGCGTGCATGCCCGCATCATCATTCCCCATGCCAAACCCGGCATCGCCGTGGGCTGCATCGCCACCTTCATGCTGGCCGCCGGCGCCTTCTCGGTGCCGCGCATCATCAGCAGCGGGCTGCAGTCGGAATGGTTCAGCCAGACGATCTACAACAAGTTCTTCGAATCCGAGAACTCCAATATCGGGGCCGCCTACAGCTTCACCTACACGCTCGTTTGCTTCGTCGTGGTGGGCCTCTTCATGTGGGCCATGCGCACGCGGCTCAAGGATTTCGCGAGGGTGCAATGACCTCTAGCCGCCTGCTCACCGCTTACACATGGGCCTTCCTGCTCTTCATGTTCGGCCCGCTGCTGCTGATGATCGTAGCCTCCTTCAACGATATCTCGCCCCCCTCGGTGACCGATTGGCGCGGCCTTACCGGCAAGTGGTATGCCTTCTTCTGGATGCCCGAAGAGGCGCTCCGGGCCGACGAGGTGCTGCGCGCGCTCGACCGCGAGCGCTTCGTGGCCTGCTTCGGCAATTCGCTCACCGTGGCGGCATGGGTGGTGCCCATCTCGCTCGTGCTCGGGCTCGCGGGCGCGGTGCTGCTCACCCGCTGGCGCAGCCGCGCCAATGGTGTGCTCTGGTGGGTGCTGCTCTCGCCCATGCTGGCGCCGGGCATCGTGCTCGGCCTCTCGGCGCTCGTCTTCTGGGGGCGCGTGGGCATCAATGCGGGGCTCTTCACCATCATCATGGCGCAGGTCACCTTCGTCGCGGGCTACCCGATGCTGATCCTGATGGCGCGCCTCCAGCGCCAGCCGGTGGAACTGGAGGAAGCCGCGCTAGATCTCGGCGCCTCGCCCTTCCGCGTCTTCCGCAGGCTCACCCTGCCCTATCTCGCTCCCGCGCTCATCTCCGCCGGCGTCATCGCCTTCATGGCCTCGATGGAGAATTACAACACCACCATGTTCGCCAAGGGCGGAGCCTGCACCTTCGCCACCGAGATCGGCGCGATGGCGCGCAACCCCAACGGCCACCCGCCGGTGATCAACGCGGTCGGCACCGCGATCATCCTCGTCACCATCGCCGCGGCGCTGGCGCATACATTCCTGTTGAAGCGCGAAGAAACGCGCTAAAGCCGGGGCATGATCACCGCCCGCTGCCATCCGGCGCTCGCGCCGCTGCTGCCCAAGCCCCTGCCCGCCGCGCAAGCCCTGCCCGGCTGGCTGCGCGACATGCCTTCGGAGGTGGCCGCGCCCAGCCTCGGCGGCGAGCGGGTGCGCACGCTCAAGCATTGCCCTCCGCTGATCGACGCGCTCTCGCTGGGGCTGGTCATCCCGCTCGCCACCGACCTCACCGTCGAGAACGGCGAGATCAGCTGGGACTGGGATCCGCCGATCCTGCCCGATACGCTCATCTCCCGTGCACCGGTGGGGTTGCACGTTCCCGAACAGGCCGAGGGCGTGCCGCTTCGCCTTGCCGCCGGGGCGGTGCTCAAGTTCATGAACTTCTGGACGCTGGAGGCACCGCCCGGCTGGTCGCTTCTCTTCACCCATCCGCTCAACCGGGTGGATCTGCCCTTCCAGACCCTCTCCGGCGTGGTGGATTGCGACCTCTTCCGCGATGGCTATGTTCATTTCCCCGCGCTCTGGCTCGAGCCGGGCTTCAGCGGCACCCTGCCCGCAGGCACCCCCGTGGCGCAAATCATCGCCCTGCCCCGCGAAGCCCCGACGCTCGCGGTGGAGCAGATGAGCGAGGCCCGGATTGCCGCGAACAAGGGCGTTCAGGAGGCACTTCAGGCCGAGCGGGGCGTCTATCGCAAGCGCTTCCGGCATTAACCCTTTACTCAGGCGCGGGCCCTATGTGACAGTTTTGTAAAACGCAGAACGGGTCACGCCATCAGACACGCCCTCGCCATCACCCTGCTCACGATCTCACCGGCAGCCAGCCTCGCCGGCTACGAGGAACGGCGCGCCGAGTGCACCGGCTGGATGCTCACCTCCTACCCCTCGGGCCTCGAGGAAACCTTCTGCACCGCCGAGTTCGACCTGCCGTCGCCCTTTCTGTTCAAATGCGCCCGCGCCCAACGCCTGGGCTACGAAAGCGCAAGCCAGCGCGAGGCCTGCCGGCTGATGTTCGCCCGCGCCGCCGAGGAAGCGGCTAACGGCTACGTGCAGCAGTGATCAGCCGCCAAGGTCGAGCGGCACCGCCCCTTTCGAGACACGCACCAGCGCCTTGATCGCCGCCGCCCGGATGTCGCGACGCGCCAGAATCGCCACGCGCAGCCGCGCCGCCTGCGGATCACGGGTCTCGGCAGCCACGCGATAGAGCGCGATATCCGCCTCGCCATCGCCCGCAAGCGCCTCCCATGCCGCGCGCGCCTCCGCGAAACGGCCCAGCCGCAGCGCCAGCCGCCCGGCATTGCGCCGCGCATCCTCGTCTCGCGGGTCGAGCCGCAGCGCCTCGGCGAAGGCCGCCCGCGCCGGCTCCAGCTCTCCGAGTTCAAGCCGCGCCCGGCCCAGCTCGAACCACGCATTGGCGTGGCCGGGCGCAGCGCGCGCAGCCTTCTCGAGCCATGTCGCGGCGGGCCGAAACCTGCCCTGCTCGAAGAGCACCTTGCCGAGGTTGTAGAACACCGGCGCCCCCGCACCCTTAGCCCCGGCCATGCGCTTCAGCACACGCTCCGCGCCGGCCCAGTCCTGCGCCGCCAGAAGCCTGCCGAGTTTCGCCTGATCGTCCATCGCGCTCCACCGTTCCGCCCAGACCATGCTCGAGGCATGATCCGCCATGCGAGACCATCTTAAGGCGCGGCGGCCCACACCTCCACCTCGACCTTGAATTCGGGCCGGGTGAAGCCCGAGACGATGAGCAGCGTCGAGCCCGGCAGACGCCCGGCTTCAGCCATGAACGCGTCTCGCGCCCGCATGTAACCCGCCATGTGCTCACGCGCCGTGACATAGGCCGAGACATGCGCCACATCGCCCGGCCCCATCCCCGCCTCGGCGAGAATCGCGCGGATGCTCTCGAAACAGATCACCGCCTGGTCATAGGCGCCCTCGGGCACCGAATCATCGGCTGCGATGCCCAGCTGGCCAGAGGTTCTCACCACGCGCCATCCCGCAGGAATCTCGGTGCCATGCGCATAGGCCGCGAAGGGCGGGCGGATCGTCTTCGGCGTTAATTCCCTCATTCTTCTACCTATTTTCTGCCTAAAGAAAAGTCTTGCCAGATTGGGGCGGTTTTGGAAACATCCACGACATCTCTGGCACAGACTACTCAAGGGCCACGCAACACCCACGCTCTCAAGGAGGGAGTAATGGCATCGCGTGTCCTTTTGGTGCGTCACGGAGATGACCCCGCCGACGATCGTGTCGCCACGTGGCTGGCCTCTGCCGGCTACGATATCGACACCCGCAAACCCTTCAAGGGCGAGCCGCTTGACGCGAGCGCCGAGGGCTGTGCGGCCACCGTGATCTATGGCGGCCTCTTCAACGTCTACGAGACCGAGCGCCACCCCTTCCTGCTGGAAGAATACCGCTGGATCGACACTTGCCTCGAGGCCGGAATCCCCATGCTCGGCATCTGCCAGGGCGCGCAGCAGATCGCGTGGCATCTCGGCGCATGGGCCGGGCCGCGCGCGGAGGAGATCTTCGAATTCGGCTATTACCCGCTGCATCCTTCCGAAGAGGCCGAGGGCTTTCTCGAAGGGCCGCTGGTGGTGACGCAGGCGCATTACCACACCTTCGACCTGCCCTCGGGCGCGGTGCGGCTGGCCGGCAACGACAATTACGAAAACCAGGCCTTCCGCTACGGCGACACTGTCTACGGCTTCCAGTTTCATGCCGAGGTCACGCCCGCAGGCTTCCGCCGCTGGCAGCATTCCAAGGCGCATGTCTACGGCCGCCCCGGTGTGCAGACCCGCGAGGAACAAGACCACCTGATGGCCGCGCATGACGCGGCGCAGGAGGCGTGGTTTCACGGCTTTCTCGAGAGCTTCATCGGGAGGGCGGCATGAGCGTGCAAGGCTACTGGGCCGATCTCAAAGCGCCCGATTTCGCCGATCTTCCGGGCGGCACCGTGGCCATCCTGCCCATCGGCGCGGTAGAGCAGCATGGGCCGCATCTGCCGCTCTCGGTGGATTGCGACCTGCCCGAGGCGGTGCTCGCACGGCTCTGGACGCATCTTGGCGGCGAAGTCTCCGCGCTGGTGCTGCCCACGCTTTCGATAACCAAGAGCGACGAGCACAGCCGCTTTCCCGGCACGCTCACGCTGTCGGCTGAAACCCTGCTCGCGGTGCTGCGCGAGATCGGCGCATCGGTGGCGCGCGCCGGGGTGGAGCGGCTGGTGCTCTTCAACGGGCATGGCGGAAACACAGCGCTCCTGCAGGTGGCCGCGCGCGAGCTGCGGCGCCGCGAGGGGATGATCGTCGTCACCTGCTCGTGGTCGGGTTTCTCCGACACCGAAGGGGTGATCGCGCCCGCCGCCTACGCGATGGACCTGCATGCAGGCGAGGGCGAGACCTCGGCCATGCTGGCCGCGCGCCCCGAAAGGGTGGAGATGACCGCCGCGCGCGATTTCAGACCGGCGATGCGCGACTGGGCGGAGCCCTTCCCCTCGATCGGGCTCACCGGGCAGCCCGCCGCCCCCGGCTGGCTCATCGGCGATCTGAACCCCGAAGGCGCCGTGGGCAACGCGGCGGCGGCCAGCGCGGAGAAAGGCGAGGCCCTGCTCGACAGCGCGGCGCGCAACTTCGCCGCCTTCCTCGCCGAATTCGCCCGGTTCGACCACAGGGAGGGCACGCGATGACCTTCGCCCAGCTTCCCCGCGAGCGGCTCCGCGGCGTGCTCGTGCCCGTCTCGATGATCGCCGACCGCGCCGGTTTCGGCGGCACGGCTCTGGGCGATTGCCTCGCGGGCGACCTGGTGATCGCCGGCGACCGCGCGCTCGGGCTCGAACCCGCCAGCGCCGAGCCGCGCCGCCTTGTCATGCCCAAGCTCACCGAACCGCATGTGCATCTCGACAAGTGCCACACGATCGACCGGATCGCGGCCTCGGGCGGCGACCTTGCCGCCGCTATCGAGGCGCAGGCCGCAGACCGCCAGAACTGGGGCGAGGACGACCTGCGCGCGCGCATTCGCCGGGGACTCACGGAGGCGGTGGAGGCCGGGTGCGGCACCCTGCGCAGCCATGTGGATTGGGGCTCGGCGACCCCGCCCGAGGAGACCCCGCTCGCATGGCCCATCCTCGGCGAGATGGCACGGGAGATGCCCGCGGGTTTCACCCTGCAACGCGCCGCCCTCACCGGGATCGACCGCATGGCCGATGCCGCCTATGCCGCCACCTGTGCCGGGCTCATCGCCGAGGGCGGCGGCGTTCTGGGCGCCTTCGTCTTCGACCAGCCGGAGCGGCGCGAGGGGCTCGTCAACACCTTCCGCGAGGCCGAGCGGCTGGGGCTCGCGCTCGATTTCCATGTCGACGAGGGGCTCGACCCGGGCCTCGACGGGCTGGAGATGATCGCTGATGTGGCGCTTGCCCACGGCCATCAGGGCCCTGTGCTCTGCGGGCATGGCTGCAGCCTCTCGATCCGCGATGCGGAAACCCGCAAGCGCGTGGCGGGCAAGCTCGCGCGGGCAGGAATCGCGCTGGCGGTGCTGCCATCCACCAACCTCTACCTGCAGGGGCGCAAGGCCGATGCGCGCGGCCTCGCCCCGGCGAAGGAACTCATGGCCGAGGGCGTCAACGTGGTGCTCGGCGCCGACAACGTGCGCGACGCCTTCTGCCCGGTGGGCCGCCACGACCCGCTGCAAACGCTCGCGCTCGGCGTGCTCGCGGCCCATCTCGACCCGCCCTTCGCTCGCCACCTTCCGATGATCACCACCGGCGCCCGCAAGGCGCTCGGCCTGCCGCCCCAAACCGTCGACGGGGCCGGCACGGGGGATCTTCTCCTGTTCGACGCATGTTCCGTCTCGGAGCTTCTCTCGGGCGGCTGCCGCCCGCTTGCGCTCGCCGAGGCCCTGCAGGGAGAGCCGCGATGACCCAACCCGCAACTGACACCTCCACCCCCTTCGACTGGGGCGCCTTCGCCGAAGCGCTCGCGCCCGTCGAGGTGATCGACGAGCCGGTGCTCGTGAAGAAGCGCTCGCGCGATTTCTTCTGGTATTCGCCCATCCTCAACGCCCGGCTCAAGAAGAGCTTCGGCGATCTGGTGGCGCTGCCGAAGACCCGCGAGGAAATGGCGCATTGCCTCGCCACGGCCTACGCCCATGACGTGCCGGTCACCCTGCGCGGCGGCGGCACCGGCAACTATGGGCAGGCCGTGCCGCTCAAGGGCGGGCTGATCCTCGAGACGACGGGCATGAACCGCATCCTCGAAATCGGCGAGGGCTTCGTGCGGGCCGAGGCCGGCGCGTTGATGGCCGATGTCAACGCAGCCCTTCACGAGAAGGGCTGGGAAATGGCGATGTTCCCCTCCACCCAGGATATCGCCACCATCGGCGGCTTCGTCGCGGGCGGCTCCTCGGGCATCGGCTCCATCGCCAACGGCGTGCTGCGCGAGAAGGGTAACATCCTGCAACTCAAGGCCCTCTCGGTCGAGGCGGAGCCGGTGGAGCATGTGTTCGACGATGCACAATCGCTCCAGATCCACCACGCCTGGGGCCTCAACGGCGCGATCACCGAGGTGTGCTTGCGCACGGTGCCCACGCGCGACTGGGTGGGCTGCATGGCCACCTTCGACACCTATCGGCAGTGCTACGCAGCAGGCCACGCCCTTGCCGCCTCGCAGGAGATCGGGCGCAAGCTCTGCTCCACGGTCGAGGCGCGGATCGTGAGCTACTTCCCCCGCCTCAAAGGCCATATCCGCGAGGGCAAGCACCTGCTTGTGGCGCTCGTGCCCGCCGAAGACATGCAGGCCTATCGCGCGTTGATCGCCGCACAGGGCGGCGTAGTGGACCTCGCGATGACCGACGCGGAGCGGAAGGCCAAGGGCATCCCGCATGTCTTCGAATTCGCCTACAACCATACCACGCTCCAGGTGCTCAAGGCCGACCGCTCGGCCACCTACCAGCAGATCGCCGTGCCCGACCCCGCCGATGCCGATGCCGTGGCCGCCGTAGGTGCGGCGCTCGGCGACGAGGTCTGGCAGCACCACGAATTCGCCCGCATCGACGGCCGGATCGTGGCCTTCGACCTGCCGATCATCTGGTTCACCACCGAGGAGCGCCTGCGCGAGCTAGACGCGATCTACCGCGCGCATGGCCACAGCGTAGCCGATGCCCACACCTTTCATGTCGAGGGCGGCGGGCTGAAGAACGCCGATTACCGCCACCTCGCCTGGAAGAAACGGATGGACCCGAAGGGCCTTCTGAACCCCGGCAAGTCGCTCGCATGGGACGAGGTCAAGCACCTCTCACCCGAAGATATCGAAGCCAAGGCAAAAAATTGAGGAACCCCCAGATGCCCAGCTTTCACACCGCCCCGCTCAACCCGCATTTCGGCGCCGAGGTCAAAGGCCTCCAGCTCTCCGAAGTCACGGCGGAAAACCTCTTTCCCGAGCTGCGAGCGCTTTTCGAGGAGCATTCCGCGCTGCTCTTCCGCGCGCAGGACTTCGAGGATGACAAGCATCTCGAGATCGCCGCGCTCTTCGGCCCGATCGAGGACCGCAAGGCCGACGAGCGCAAGCCCGGCGAGAAGTTCGAGATCCCCAAGGTTTCCAACGTGCGCGAAGACGGCTCCACCAGCGGCGAGATGGACCTGCACACGCTGAACCTGAAGTCGAACTTCCTGTGGCATTCCGACAGCACCTTCCTGCCCGTCCCCGCGCTGGTGAACGTCATCACCGCCCGCGTGGTCCCCAGCTCGGGCGGTGCCACGGAGCTGGCCTCCACCCGGGCCGCCTGGGCGGCCATGCCCGAAGCGCTCAAGGCCAAGGTGCGCGGCCGCGGAATCTGGCACCGCTTCAGCCATTCGCGCCGCAAGATCTCGCCCGAACTGGCCGAGCTGCCGATGTTCAACAAGTGGCCCGATCAGCACTGGAAGGCCGTCTGGACCAACCCGGTCAATGGGCGCGAGGCGCTCTACATCGCCAGCCACGCCTTCCTGATCGACGGCTACGACGAGGCGGAAAGCCAGAAGATCCTCGACGAGCTGATGGAGTTCTGCACCCAGCCGGAATTCGTCTATTCGCACCAGTGGAAGGTGGGCGACGTGCTGATGTGGGATCAGCGCGCGGTGCTGCACCGGGGCACACCGTGGCCCTACCAGGAGCCCCGCACGCTCTCGAGCATCTGCGTCAGCGTCACCGAAACCGATGGCGTCTCCGAGATGCGCCTGCCCGCCTGAACGCGGCCAACAAGACAGAAATTCAACCAAGAAGAACCCTGAAGGGGTGGTCCCCCTCACGACCCAACAGAGAGGAAATACCCAATGACCTACCTGAAAAGAAACGGAAAACCCCTGCCCGAGGCGATCTGCCGGGGCGCGAGCGCGGCGGCGGGCGATGCGATCAGCAGGCGCGAGTTCATGGCCACCGCCTGCTCCTTCGGTGCCAGCGCTGCCACGGCCTATGCCATGCTCGGCCTGCCCGCCCCCGCCGAGGCGGCGGGCAGCCCGCAGATGGGCGGCACCGTGCGCATCCAGCAGGAAATGGTCACCATGCGCGACCCCCGCAAGTTCGACTTCAACTCGCTGGCCACCTACACACGCGGCTGGCTGGAATATCTCGTGCAATACAATTCCGATGGCAGCTTCACGCCCTCGCTGCTCGAAAGCTGGGATATCAGCGACGATGCGAAGACCTACACGCTCAACCTCCGAAAGGGCGTGAAATGGAACAACGGCGATGATTTCACCGCCGCCGACGTGGCCTTCAACATCGAACGCTTCTGCGACAGCACGGTGGAAGCCAACGCCATGGCGGGCAAGTTCTCGGTGATCATCGACGCCGAGACCGGCAAGATGATGGACGGCGTTCTGGAGATCGTCGACGAGCACACCGTCGTGCTCAACCTCCCCGGCCCCGACATCTCAATCATCGCGGGCCTCGCCGATTACCCGGCGGCCATCGTGCATCAGAGTTTCGATGAAGCCACCATGCTCGACAATCCCGTCGGCACCGGCCCCTACCTGCCGGAAAGCTACAACGTGGGCGAAGGCGGCGCATTGGTGCGTAACCCCGATCACACATGGTGGAACGAGGGCAACGGCGCCTGGATGGACCGGATCGAGTTCGTCGATTTCGGCTCCGATCCGGCGGCGCATTTCGCCGGCGCCGACGCCGACGAGATCGACGTCACCTACGATACCGAGGGCGATTTCCTCTCTTCCTTCGACTCGCTCGAAGGCTGGACACGCCACTCGGTGACTACCGCGGCCACGGTGCTGGCGCGGCCCAACCAGCTGGCAGAGGTGGATGGCATGAAGCCCTATGCCGATGCGCGCGTGCGCCGGGCGCTGGCGCTCGCGGTGAACAACGAGGTCGTGCTGGCGCTGGCCTATAACAACGAGGGCGAGGTGGCTGAAAACCACCATGTCTCCCCCGTGCATCCCGACTACGCCGATATCGGCCCTGCCCGCTACGACCCCGAAGCGGCGGTCGCCCTGCTCAAGGAAGCGGGGATGGAGGATTTCGAGCATGAGCTGATCTCGCTCGACAGCGCGTTCTGGAACGCGACCGGCAACGCCATCGCAGGGCTCTTGCGCGAGGCCGGCATCAAGGTGCGGCGCACCGTGCTGCCCTCCTCCAGCTTCTGGAACAACTGGGCGGGCTACCCCTTCTCCGTGACCAACTGGAACCACCGCCCCCTCGGCATCCAGACCTATGCGCTGGCCTATCGCAGCGGGCAGGCATGGAACGAGTCGGGCTTCGCCAATGCCGAGTTCGACGCGCTCGTGGAAGAGGCGCTCGCCACAGCCGATGTCGAAGCACGGCGCGAGATCATGGCCAAGCTCGAGCAGATCATGGTGGATGAGGGCGTGATCATCCAGCCCTATTGGCGCGCGCTCTTCAACCATTCGAAATCGAACCTCAAAGGCGCCGCAATCCACATATCCCAGGAGCTCTACCCCCAGTACATGTATTGGGAGGCCTGATCTTCCACAGGCCCGGCCCGCTGCATCGCGGGCCGGGCATCCTGCCTTCCACGCCCATCTCGACGTCACATTTCCCGGAGTCTGCCCGTGCTCGAAACGGTTTTCATGCTTGTCCTGATCGTCAATGTCGGCGCCCTCGCGGCGTGGCTGAGCGTGGGCGCCTTCGAGAACGTGGTGCATCCCTATCTCAACGAAACCTATACCGGCGAGGTCATGGACATGCTGCGGATGCGCGAGGACTACCCAGATGCCTACCGCCACGTGGCCTATCGCCGGGTGCGCAGCCCCAGGGTGCGCAAGCTGCTATTCCGCTTCATCGTGGCATGGGAAGTGACAGCCACGCTCCTGCTCTGGGCAGGCACCGCCTGCCTCGTCATGGCCGCCCTCGGCACGCTGGCCATTGATACAGCGCTCGCCATGGCGATGCTGGGCGTTCTCGCCTTCACCGCCACCTGGTGCGGCTTTCTCGTGGTGGGCAACTGGTTCTGCTACTGGTTCGGCCACGAGGGCGGGCAGAACACGCATTTCCAGATGACCCTCTGGGGCCTTGCCAACATGCTGATGCTCATGGCCACGGCGCTCGCGATCTAGCCGCATCGCTCGCCGCTCCGTCGGCCTTTCTCCCGCACTATTCCCCTCTCGCAAACTGGCCGGTTCACGCCGGCCCGGAAAACAGGGTTGATTTCTGTCGGCGACTCATTTCTTATATATGGAACTATGTTTTACATAGTAGAATTAGGGAGGACACCATGAACAAGACACTCAAGGCGGCCCTGCTGGGCACGCTGCTTGCCGCAGGCACCATCGCCCAGGCCGAAACCACGCTCATCTTCGGCGAGGCCGGCCCAAACCGCGGCGCCCGCGCCGAATCGCTCAACTGGTTCACCGAAGAGGCCACGCGGCTCTCGGGCGGCGACCTGCAATTCGACATCCAGTGGGGCGGCGCCCTCTTCAAGGCCGGCGCGGCACTTGCGGGCGTGGCCGATGGCGTGGCCGACATGGGCACCGTCATCTCCGTCTATTTCCCGCAGGAGATGGTGGCCTATGGCATCGCCGACCTGCCGCTCCAGAACGACGACGCCTGGGTGGGGATGCGCGCAACCGACGAGCTGATGCGCAACAACGCGCAGATCACCCAGAGCCTCGCCGATCTCAACCTCGTCTATCTCGGCACCTTCACCACCTCCGCCGTGCATATCGGCTGCAAGGGCGCCGCCATTCGCACCGTCGAGGATATCTCGGGCCTCAAGGTCCGCGGCGTGGGCGCCTACGGAAAGACCTTCAACGACATGGGCGCCAACCTCGTCCCGATGTCGATCTACGACGCCTACCAGGGCCTCGATTCCGGCCTGCTCGATTGCAGCCAGGGCTATTCCTACGCGGTGGCCGCGCTGAAGCAGCAGGAGGTGATCGACAGCTACACGCTCCTCAACTGGGGGCAAGTGGGCGCGCTCGGCATCCTGATGAACAAGGACATGTTCGAGGCGCTCTCCGAGGAAAACCGGCAGGCGCTTCTCGAAGCGGGCCGTGGCATGGCCGACGAGCTGGGCCGCCTCATCACCGCCGACAACGAGAAGGCGATCGAGACCATGAAGGAGGCCGGCGTCGAGGTGATCAGCCTGCCCGATGCCGAGCGCGACAAGCTGGTGGAAGCCGGTGCGAAATATGTCGAGGAGTGGAAGGAACGCGCTGCCGCCTCCGGCCTCGACGGCGCGGCCATGCTCGAGGAGTACAAGGCGCTTCTGGCCAAGTACACCAAGGAGCGCGACGAACAGGGCTATCCCTGGAACCGCTGACGCGCGTCTTGCGCCGGCCCTGATTGACCGGGCCGGCGCACCTGCTGCCATCCCAACCGAAAGGGTGACGCCATGCTGCGCCGGATCGAGCGTCTGCTCGTCGATCTCTCCGTTGTCTCCGTGCTGGGCCTCGGCCTGCTGATCACCGCCAATGTCTTCCTGCGCGCCGCCTTCAACGCGGGCGTGCCCGACACCACGGTGCTGGTGGCCGAGCTGATGGTGGCCGCCGTGATCCTGCCGCTCGCCGCCACCACCACGGCCCGCGCGCATATCGCGGTCGATCTTCTGGCCAAGCGCCTGCCCGTGAAGCTGGGCGATGCGCTCATCGTGCTGGGCTCGACCTTCGGGCTTCTGGCGCTCGCGCCGCTCATCTGGGCGGGCTGGCGCGAGGCGGCACATGCCTTCGAGAGCGGCGCCTTCTTCTTCGGCGAGCTGAGCCTGCCGAAATGGCCGGGCCGGGTGATCTTTCTCACCGGCATGGTCTTCTGTTGGCTCCGGCTCCTGCTGATGGTGGTGCAGGACATCCGCACGCTGCGCGCGGGCGGGCGGCTCACCGAGGATCACGCCGGGGAGGCTTCCTGATGGACGGAACCCTTGTCGGCCTCGTGGCCTTTGCCGCGCTGATCGGGCTTCTGGCCCTGCGCGTGCCAATCGCCTTCGCGCTGGCGGGGGTGGCCACGGTGGGCACCTTCGTGATGTTCGCCTTCCGCACCGGCGCCTTCGCCCCCGAACGCGCCATCCGGCCCACCTCCTCGATGGTCTTCTCCAACAGCTTCGACCTGATCCACAGCTACGACCTCTCGATGATCCCGCTCTTCGTGGCGCTGGGGCATATCGCCTACAAGGCCGAGATCACCACGCGCATCTACTACGCCGCGCGAGTCTGGCTCTCGGCCATCCCCGGCGGTGTGGCCATGGCCTCGGTGGTTGGCTGCGGCGGCTTCTCGGCGATCACCGGCTCCTCCATCGCCTGCGCCTCCACCATGGGCCGCATCTGCGCGCCCGAGATGCTGCGCATGGGCTACGACAAGCGCCTCGCCACCGCCTCGGTGGCCGCGGGCGGCACGCTGGGCAGCCTCATCCCGCCCTCCGTGCTCTTCATCATCTACGGCATCTTCACCGAAACCTCCATTTCCTCGCTCTTTCTGGCGGGCATCATCCCGGGCCTCATCTCGCTCTTGGGCTTCCTGCTGGTGATCTGGGTCTGGGCCTATCGCGACCCCGCCGCCGCGCCCCCCGGTGAGGCCGTGACCTCGATGCGCGAACGCTTCCAGGCGGCGCTCGACGCATGGCCCGCCATGCTGCTCTTTCTTATCATCGTGGGCGGCATCTATGGCGGCATCTTCACCGCCACCGAGGCCGCCGCCGTCTGCGTGACCTCCGCGGTGGTGATCGGCTTCGCCCAGCGGCGGCTCACCGTGGCCGCCGTCATCGAGGCGCTGCGCGAGACGGTCGTGCAGACCACCTCGATCTTCATCATCGCGGCGGGCGCCAAGATCTTCGTGGCCTTCATCGCGCTCACCGGCGTGGCGGGCGACGTGGTCGCGGCAGTGCAGGCTGCCGACCTCAGCGTGGTGGTGCTGATGCTCGCCATTGCCGCGATCTACCTCGCGCTCGGCATGTTCCTTGATCCGATCGGCATCATGGTGCTCACCCTGCCGCTGCTCGTTCCGCTGGTCGAGGGCTACGGGCTCGATCTCATCTGGTTCGGCGTGGTCGTGATCAAGCTGCTCGAGATCGGGCTCATCACGCCCCCGGTGGGGCTCAACGTCTTCGTCATCGCCTCGGTGGTGGGCAAGGAAGTTCCGATCGACAGGATCTTCTCGGGCATTCTTCGTTTTCTCACAGTCGACGTGATCGTGCTGGCGCTCATCATGGCCTTCCCTATTCTCTCCTTGCTGATCCCCTATTCGATGTGAGGAGCACCGATGATCGAGATGCACGACACTTCCGACCGCCGCTTCGCCACCACGCTCGCCCGTGGGCTGATGGTGCTGCGCGCCTTCCGCGCCTCCGATGACGGGCTCGGCAATGCCGAGATCGCCGAGCGCACGGGGCTGCCCAAGAGCACGGTCTCGCGCCTCACCTTCACGCTGCAGTCGCTGGGCTATCTCACCCATGCCCACCGGCATGACCGCTACCGCCCCGGCCCGGCGCTTCTGGCGCTCGGCAACGTGGCGCAGGCCTCGATCAGCTTCGTCGATCTGGCGGGTCCGCTCATGCAGCGCGTGGCCGATGAAACCGGCACGCTCTCGCTCCTGCTGGTGCGCGACGGCGAGAAGCTCCTCATCGTCAAGACATGGCGGCCGAGGGGCGTCTCCTCGCTCTGGCTCGAGGTCGGCCACCGGGTGCCGATGCACGGCTCCTCCTCGGGCCATGCGCTCCTGGCCGCCATGAGCGAGTCGCTCTTCGACAAGACCCTGACCGAGGCCGAAGGCGCGCGCGGGCTCACCCGTGAGCGCGCCCTCGAGGTGCGGCGCCGGGCCTATGACCAGCTCATTGCGCGGGGCTTCTCCATCACCCCGCCCGAGGAATATTTCGCCACCACCATCCACGCCGCCGCACGGCCCTTCCACGCGCGCGACCTCGCCGAGCCGGTGATCTTCACCTGCGGGGCCATGCCGCAAGACCTGAGCATGGAGCAGCTCGAAACCGTGGTCGGCCCAAAGCTCAACGCGGCGGTGCAGGAACTCGAGCGCATGATGGGCCAGCCCGCGACGCTGGCGATGCGCGGCTAGGGACAACGGAAAGGACAGGACGGACATGACAGAGGTTGTGAGTTACGAACGCGAAGGCCCGGTGGCGCTGATCACCATCGCGAACCCGCCGGTCAATGCGCTGGGTCAGGCCGTGCGGCAGGGCATAAAGGCGGCGGTGGACCGCTTCGCCACCGACGATGCCCGGATCGCCGTGATCCTCGGCGCGGGCAGGCTCTTCATCGGCGGCGCGGATATCTCCGAATTCGGCAAGCCGCCGCAAGAACCCTTCCTGCCCGGCCTTTGCACCGAGATGGAAAGCCTGCCGAAACCGATCGTGGCGGCCATTCACGGCATGGCCCTCGGCGGCGGGCTGGAACTGGCGCTCGGCACGCATTACCGGCTGGCGATCCGCGGCGCGCGGCTGGGCTTTCCCGAGGTGAAGCTGGGGCTGCTGCCCGGCGCGGGCGGCACCCAGCGGATGCCACGCCTCACCGGCCTCGGCCCCGCGCTCGAGATCATCCCGGCGGGCGGCGCTCTCTCCGCCGACGAGGCGCTGACGCTGGGCCTCATCGACGAGATCGCTGAGGGCGACGTGCGCGAGGCCGGCCTCGCCTATGCCCGCAAGCTGCTCGACGCCGGCGCGCCCCCCCGCCCCATCGCCGCCATGCCCGCCCCTGAGCCCTATCCGCAGGCACTGACCGAGGCCCGCGCGCTCTGGGAGAAGAAGGCGCGCGGCGAGGTGGCCCCGCTCCGCTCCATCGACGCGATCGAGGCCGCCATCGCCCTGCCCTTCGCCGAAGGGCTCGCCGAAGAGCGTCGGCTCTTCATGGGCCTCATGGAAACGCCCCAGCGCGCAGGCCTCATCCACGCCTTCTTCAACGACCGAAAGGTGTCGAAACTCCCCGAGATCGAGGGCGTCGCGCCCCGCGAGGTGGCCCATGCGGGCGTGATCGGCGGCGGCACCATGGGCGCGGGCATCGCCACCGCCTGCCTTCTGTCGGGGCTCGAGGTCACGCTCATCGAACGCGACGAGGCCGCCGCCGCCAAGGCGCGCGACACCATCACCGGCAATCTCGACGGCGCGGTGAAACGCGGCAAGCTCTCGGGCGAGAAGCGCGAGGCCGCGCTCGGCGCGCTCCACACCCTCACCGATTACGCAGCACTCGGCACGGCCGATCTGGCCATCGAGGCGGTTTTCGAGGACATGGGCGTGAAGAAGGAGGTCTTCGGCCAGCTCGACGCGGTGATGAAGCCCGGCGCGATCCTCGCCACCAACACCTCCTATCTCGACATCAACGAGATCGCGCAGGCCACTGCCCGCCCGGCCGATGTGATCGGGCTGCACTTCTTCTCCCCCGCCCATATCATGAAGCTGCTCGAGGTGGTCGTGGCCGAGGCCACCGCGCCCGATGTCACCGCCACCGCCTTCGCGCTCGCCAAGCGGCTCGGCAAGGTGGGTGTGCGCGCGGGCGTGTGCGACGGGTTCATCGGCAACCGCATCCTCTCCACCTATCGCGGCAGCGCCGACCGCATGATCCTCGAAGGCGCCACGCCCTGGCAGATCGACGAGGCGATCAAGGCGTTCGGCCTGCCCATGGGTCCCTTCGAGATGGGCGACCTCGCCGGGCTCGACATCGGCTACTTCACCCGCCAGCGCAAGGCCGCCACCCGCGACGCGCGGGATATCGTGCCGACATGGGCCGACGAGATGTATCACAAGGGCTGGCTGGGCCAGAAGAGTGGCAAGGGCTATTACGTCTACGAAGGCCGCAAGGGCACGCCCAACGAGGAGGTGACGCCGCTCATCGAGGCCGCCCGCGCCGGCCGGCCCACGCGCAGCTTCACCACCGAAGAGATCCAGCGGCGCTACATGGCGGCGATGGTCAACGAGGCGGCGCGCGTGGTGGGCGAGGGCATCGCCCGCCGCCCGCTCGACGTGGATGTGACGCTGCTCTACGGCTACGGCTTCCCGCGCTGGCGCGGCGGCCCGATGCACTGGGCCGATCACGTGGGCCTCGAAGGGCTTCTCCGCGACATCCGCAGCTGGGCGGAGGATGACCCGTGGTTCTGGCAGCCCGCGCCGCTGCTCGAAAAGCTCGTGGCCGAGGGCCGCAGCTTCGCCGATCTCAACGCCGATCCCAGGAAGGAGGCCGCATGACCCGGGCCGTTCTCGTCTCCACCGCGCGCACCGCCATCGGCAAGGCCGGGCGCGGCGCCTTCAACCGCACCCACGGCGTCACCCTCGCAGGCCATGTCGCGCGCCATGCGGTCGAGCGCGCGGGCCTCGACCCGGCGATGCTCGAGGATTCGATCTGGGGCACCGGCTATCCCGAGCACGCCACCGGCGGCAACATCGCCCGGCAGGCGGTGATCCGCGCGGGCCTGCCGGTCTCGGTCGCGGGCACCACGGTCAACCGCTTCTGCGCCTCCGGGCTGCAGGCAATCGCCATGGGCGGGCAGATGATCGCGGGCGAAGGCGCGCAGGCGGTGCTCGTGGGCGGGGTGGAAAGCATCAGCCTCAACCAGCCGCCGCCCCGCCATTCCCGCGAAGCATGGATCGAAGAGCACAAGCCCGAACTCTACATGAGCATGATCGACACCGCCGATACCGTGGCCGCGCGCTACGGCATCGCCCGCGAGGCGCAGGATGCGCTGGCGCTCGCCTCCCAGAAGCGCACCGCGGCGGCGCAGGCGGCCGGGCTCTACGCCCATGAGATCGTGCCGATGGAGGTGACGAAAGCCGTCACCGACAAGGCCTCGGGCGAGACGCGGGAGGAAACCCTCACCATCGCCGCCGACGAGTGCAACCGCCCCTCGACCACGCTCGAAGGCCTGAGCGCCCTCGCCCCGGTGATGGGCGAGGGCAAGCACGTCACTGCCGGCAACGCCTCGCAGCTCTCCGATGGCGCCGCGGCGCTCGTGATGATGGACGAGGCCGCCGCCGCGCGCGAGGGCATCGCCCCGCTCGGGCGCTATCTCGGCTTCGCCGTCGGCGGCTGCGAGCCCGACGAGATGGGCATCGGCCCCGTCTTCGCCGTGCCGCGCCTGCTCGAGCGCCACGGGCTCACCGTCGAGGATATCGACCTCTGGGAGCTCAACGAGGCCTTCGCAAGCCAGGTGCTCTACTGCCGCGACCGGCTGGGCATCGACGACGCGAAGCTCAACGTCAATGGCGGCTCCATCTCCATCGGCCACCCCTTCGGCATGACCGGCGCGCGCATGGCAGGCCACCTGCTGCTCGAGGGCCGCCGCCGCGGCGCGCGGCTCGGCGTCGTCACCATGTGCATCGGCGGCGGCCAGGGCGCCGCCGGCCTTTTTGAAATATTCGGAGACTGACAATGGACCTGACCTATACCGACGCCCAGAAAGCCTTCCGGGACGAGGTGCGCGCCTTTCTGGCCGAGAAGCTGCCACAGCGGCTCTCGGCCAAGGTCGCGGGCGGCAAGCGGCTCTCCAAGGCCGATTACGAGGAATGGCACGCCATCCTCAACGCACAGGGCTGGCTCGGCGTGACATGGCCCAGGGAGCATGGCGGCACCGGCTGGAACGCCGTGGAGCGCCACATCTTCGAGGAGGAAACCACCGCCGCCCACGCCCCGCGCATCGTGCCCTTCGGCCTCAACATGCTGGGGCCGGTGCTGATGAAATTCGGCTCCGAGGCGCAGAAGGCGCATTACCTGCCGCGCATCCTCGATGGCTCCGACTGGTGGTGCCAGGGCTATTCCGAGCC
Source organism: Roseovarius sp. (assembly GCA_040222155.1). Lineage (GTDB taxonomy): Bacteria > Pseudomonadota > Alphaproteobacteria > Rhodobacterales > Rhodobacteraceae > Roseovarius. Next base: position 756 of record JAVKDQ010000121.1, on the reverse strand, counting down.
CGGCGCCGGCTCCGATCTGGCCTCGCTGCGCACCGAGGCCGTGCGCGAGGGCGACCACTACATCGTCAACGGCCAGAAGACGTGGACGACGCTCGGCCAATACGCCAACAAGATCTTCTGCCTCGTGCGCACCGCCAAGGGCGGCAAGCCGCAGGAGGGCATCTCCTTCCTGCTGATCGACATGGAGAGCCCCGGCATCGAGGTTCGCCCCATCGTGCTGATCGACGGCGAGGCCGAGGTGAACGAGGTCTGGTTCAAGGATGTGCGCGTGCCGGTGAAAAACCTCGTGGGCGAGGAGAACATGGGCTGGACCTATGCCAAGTACCTGCTCACCCACGAGCGCACCAATATCGCCGGCGTGGGCTTCGCGCGGGCGGGGCTTTCGGCGCTCAAGCGCATCGCGGGCGGGCAGATGCAGGGCGGCGCGCCGCTCATCGAGAACCCGTTCTTCGCCGCCAAGGTCGCGCAGGCCGAGATCGACCTGATGGCGATGGCCACCACCAACCTGCGCACCCTCGCCGCCGCGGCGGCAGGCCAGGCCCCCGGCGCGGAAAGCTCGATGCTCAAGATCAAGGGCACCGCGCTCCGGCAGCAGATCAACGCGCTCACCAAGCAGGCGGTCGGACCCTATGCCGCGCCCTTCGTCTCCGAGGCGCTCGAGGAAGGCAGCAATGCCGAGCCGGTGGGCCCCGAAGGCGCGATGGCGGCCACGCAGGCCTATTTCAACAACCGCAAGCTTTCGATCTACGGCGGCTC
>JAVKDQ010000120.1:0-32942 GCA_040222155.1 Roseovarius sp. | reverse complement strand
AGCACCGCAAGCCCCGCCGCGCAGGCGAGCGGGTTGCCCGCGTAGGTGAAACCATGCGCGAAGCCGCCCGCATCCATCACCGGCTCCACGAGCCGCCTGTCGGCCACCATCGCGCCCAAGGGCACGTAGCCCGCGCCGAGGCCCTTGGAGAGGGCCACGATATCGGGCCGCGTGGCCTCGTGCTCGCAGCCGAGGAACGTGCCGGTGCGGCCGACGCCTGTCATCACCTCGTCCATGATCAGAAGCACGCCGTGGCGGTCGCAGATCTCGCGGATGCGGGGCATGTAGCCCCTGGGCGGCACCAGCGCGCCGGTGGAGGCGCCGCCGATGGGCTCGACGATGAAGGCCAGCACGCTCTCGGGGCCTTCGGCGAGAATGGCCTCTTCCAGCATGTCGGCATAGTGGTGGCCGGTGGCCTCGTCATCCATCTCTAGCCCGTCGAGATAGGCGCGCGGCGCGGGCACCTTGGGCATGGCCTGCATCATCGGCTCGAAGGGCGCGGTGAGCGGGGCATAGCCGGTGACGGCGAGCGCGCCCAGCGTGCAGCCGTGATAGGAGGGGTTGCGGGAGATCACCTTCCAGCGGCTTCCCTGCCCGGTGGCGAGCGCATGCTGGCGCGCGAGCTTCATGGCGCTTTCCACCGCCTCGGAGCCGCCGGAGACGAAGAAGACGCGATCGAGCCCCTCGGGCATGAGCCCCGCGAGCCTTGCCGCGAGCTTCTCGGAGGCCTCGGTTTCGAAATGCAGCCGGTAGCCGAAGGTGGCCTTCTCCATCTGCCGACGCATCGCCTCGAGCACGGCGGGGTCGGAATGGCCGATATTGCAGACCATCGCGCCGGAGGAGCCATCGAGATAGCGGCGCCCGTCGGTATCCCACATGTAGACGCCGCGCGCCTGTTCGAGCACGGGCTTGCGGCCCCGGCCCTGGTAGAAGAGATGGCTCATTCAGGCGCCTCCGGCCAGCGCCGAGCAATCCTTCGGGCGGAACCCTACGGTGACGCTGCTGCCTTGGGCAAAGGGGCGTTCGTCTATCATGTTGATGGCCTGAAGCTGCGTGTCGCCCACGCGCACGAAATATCGCACGGTCTGGCCCTGGTAGTCTACGGTTTCGACGGTGGCGGGGGCGGTGACCATGCCTTCGGGCGCGGTGCCTTCGGGCAGGAGCGTGAGCTTCTCGGCGCGCAGCACCAGCTTGGCCGAGCCCTCGCGCACCTTCGTGGCGCGCGTGGCGGGCACGGGCACCGTGCCGAAGAGCGGCACCTCGATGGGCCGCGCCTCGCCGGAGAGGCCTTTGCTCTCGCCCGAAAGGATGTTGGACGCGCCGAGGAAATTGGCCACGAACTCGCTTTCGGGCGTGTTGTAGACCTCTTCGGGCGTGCCGACCTGCTCGACCCGGCCCGCGCTCATCACCACGATGCTGTCGGACATCGCGAGCGCCTCGGATTGGTCATGGGTGACGAAGACGGTGGTCACGCCGATCTGGTCCTGGATGCGTTTCAGTTCCACCCGCATGTCTTCGCGCAGGTTCGCGTCGAGCGCCGAGAGCGGCTCGTCGAGCAAAAGCACATCCGGCTCGATCACGATGGCGCGGGCGAGCGCGATACGCTGCTGTTGGCCGCCCGAAAGCTCCTTGGGGTAGCGCCCGCCCACATGCGGAAGCTGCACGAGATCGAGCGCCTGCTGCACGCGCTTGCCCACGTCGGATTTGGGAACATCACGGTATTTCAGGCCGAAAGCCACGTTCTCGGCCACGGTCTTGTGCGGGAAGAGCGCGTAGTTCTGGAAGACGATCCCGAGGTTGCGCTTGTGAATGGGCACGTCGTTGACGCGCCGGCCGCCGATCAGGATTTCGCCCTCGGAGGGGTCGAGCAGCCCCGCGATCATCCGCAGGTTCGTCGTCTTGCCGCAGCCCGAGGGGCCGAGCAGGGTGACGAAATCGCCCTCGGGGATTTCGAGGCTGGTTTCATGCACCGCGGTGAAGGTGCCGAAGCGCTTGACGATGTTCTGGAGGCTGACGGAACTCATGGCATGTCCTGACGGGTGGGGAAGGGCGCTGCGCGGAAAGCTGTGGCCCGCCCCGGAGCAAGGCCCCGGGGCGGAGAGATGCGGGGCTCAGTAGCCCTTTTGCACCCGGCCGAACTTCTTCGACCAGTCGGCCTCGTGCCCGTTCCAGTAGCCCGGATCGGCGAAGGTGAGGCCATCCAGCGTGCCCGAGGGATCGAAGGCGGGCAGGGTGGGGATCTTGCTGCCCAGATCCACCTTCTGCGGGTCGAGCGCGGGCGGGTAGTTCTGCCCCTCGGCCACGGCGATGGCGGTTTCGGGCGCCAGCATGAAGTTCAGCAGCTCCTCGCAGGCCTCCATCGGCGAGCCCTTGATGACGAACATGCATTCCTGCCAGCCGAAGCCGTTGGGCGGATCCATGTAGCCGATGTCGTGGCCCTGTTCCTGCAGCGCGTAGATGCGGCCCGACCAGCCCTCGGTGACGTAGATCTCTTCTTCCGCCAGAAGGCTCATGAGCTCCGCGCCCGAGCCCCAGTATTTCAGGCTGAGGTCGCGATGGGTGCGCACGGCTTCCCAGCAGGCTTCCTCGTCGGTCACGCCATTCGGGTTTTGCCCGGTCTGCAGCGCGGCATACCACATGCGGGTGCGCCAGTCGCTCCAGCCGGCGATCTTGCCTTCATAGGCGGCGTCGATGAGGATCTTCGCCCCCTTCTCCTGCATCTCCTCGTCGGAGATGTGCTTGCGGTTATAGGCGAGCCCGGTGGTGCCGTAATCGTAGGGCACGCAGGAGAGCGACCCGTCGGTCACGTTGCGAAAGACATCCACCAGCTTGGGGATCACGTATTCGAGGTTGGGAATGTTCTCCTCGTTGAGCGAGCTGGTGAGGCCGAGATTGTGGTAGCGCGCGTAGTCGAAGACGCCGGAGAGGTGGGCGATGTTGTATTCGCCGCCCTGGCTGGCCTTGACGCGCGAGAGATACTCGTCGCCGCCGCCGAAGGTGCCGTCGACCACCTCGATGCCGGTCTTTTCCTCGAAGGGGTTAAAGGCGTTTTCACGCAGCGCCTCGGAGACGACGCCGCCCCAGCCGTCGAACCGCACCTGGCTCACGGATTGCGCCAGCGCCCGGTAGGGGGTGACGAGCCCGTAGGCCGCGCCCGCGGCGCCGACGAGGCCGAGGAAGCTGCGGCGGTCGAGATCGCCGTTCATGTAGCGCTCGCGGAGGCGCTCGTAGCGGGTTGTGTTATCCATTTTCTTGGTCATGTCTCACTCCTTGTTGGTGGTCTTGAGTCTTGCGTTTCTTGGCGGGGCTCAGGTGCCGCTCTTGCGGGCCATCTGCCGGGCGATGGCGGCGCCCAGAAGGGGCAGCCCCACCGTCATCACGATCATCACCGTGCCGAGCGCGTTGATCTCGGGGGAGATCGAGTTGCGCAGCATGGCGAAGATCTGGGTTGGCACCGTCTCCACCCCGCCGGGTTTCCAGAAGAGGGTGCCGGTGATGTCGTCGAAGGAAATGGTGAAGGCGAAGAGCCCGCCCGCCAGCACCGCCGGCAGCATGAGCGGCAGCGTCACCTGGAAGAAGGTTTGCACGGGGCTGGCGCCGAGGCTCATGGCGGCCTCTTCCACGTCGCGCTTGATGGCCACGAGCCGGGCCTGCACCACGAGGATCACGAAGGGCAGGGTGAAGATGACGTGGCCGAAGAGCAGCAGCGTGAAGCTCTTGTTGATGCCGAGGAAGTTGAGGAACAAGAGCAGCGCCACGGCGAGCACCACCTCGGGCACGAGAATGGGCGCGATGAGCAGGGTGGAGATCATGTTGGCCCCCGGCACCCGGTAGCGCACCAGCGCAAGGCTCGCCAGCACGCCCAGCGTGGTCGAGATGATGGCGGTGAGCAGCCCGAGGATGATGGAGGTGCGGAAGGCGCGCAGGATCGCGTCGTTGTTGGCCAGCTCCACGAACCAGCGGAAGGAGAAGCCGGTCATCGGGAAGGAACCGAATTGCGAGGCGTTGAAGCTCAGCAGAACCACCACCGCCACCGGCAGGAACATGAAGATGTAGACGCAGATCGCCCAGCCGCGGATCAGGTGCCAGCCCATCAGCCCAAGCCTTTCATCAGTTGCGCCATGCCGAGATAGCGGTTGTAGATCATCACCAGCACGCCAAGCACGGCGAGCAGCATCAGGCTCAGCGCCGAGCCGAGCGGCCAGTTGAGCTGGGTGATGATCGCCTCGAAGACGAGGTTGGCGAACATCGCGTCGCGCGGCCCGCCGAGCACGAGGGGCGTGATGTAGGTGCCCGCGCCGAGGACGAAGCAGAGGAGCCCCCCCGCGGCGAGGCCCGGCAGCGAGAGCGGCAAAGTGACCTGCTTGAAGGCCTGCCAGCGCGTGGCGCCCAGCGAATTGGCGGCGTCCTCGAGGTTGGTGTCGATCCCGTCGAGGCTCACGTAGATGTTGAGCACCATGAAGGGCAGCAGGAAATGCACCAGCCCGAGGATGACGGTGGTCTCGTTGTAGAGCATCTGGATCGGCTCGGAGATGAGGCCGATGGTGAGCAGGAAGGTGTTGAAGGCCCCCGACACGCCGAGGATGTTGATCCAGCTCATCGTGCGGATGATGTAGCTGATCCAGAAGGGCAGCATCAGGAGCAGGAGCAATATCGCCTTGTTGCCCTTCGAGCGGGCGATGAAATAGGCCGACGGGTAGCCCATCAGCGCGCAGACGATCGTGGTGATCGCGGCGATGCGCAGCGTGCTGAAGAGAATGTCGCGGTAGAAGCGGTCGGTCAGGGCTTCCTGCCAGTTGTCGAGGTAGAAGCCCACCTGATCGGCCCCCGTCGCGGTGCGCAGCCAGAAGCTGTAGACGAGGATGAAGAGGAGCGGCACGAAGAGCAGAAGCGTGACGGCGGTGAGCGCGGGCGACAGCAATATCCACGGCTGACGGGCTTCACGGGCTTCGACGGACATGCGGCATCCCTGTTTTCACGACCTTGAGGGAACCATGCAAAGCGGGCATACATAGATCAAATAGATAATTGGAATGTTGAATATAGGTGATGGCTATGGACGAGGGTGTAGATGGCGATGATCCCCGGTTCGCCCCCGAGCGCGTGGCGCGCGAGCTGGATTGGAACCTTCTGCGCACCTTCGTCGTGCTGGCGGAGAGCCGTTCCGTTACAGATGCGGCGGCGCGGCTCAGGCTCAAGCAGCCCTCGGTTTCGGCTGCGCTGAGGAAGCTCGAGGACAGGATCGGGCGCAAGCTGATCGACCGTTCGCCGGGGCGCTATCACCTCACCGATGCGGGGCGGCTGCTCTACCGCGAGGCGGTGGAGATCAACGGCTCGGTGCTGCGCCTCTCCACGCTGATGCGCGAGCTGACCGACGAGGTGCAGGGCCATATCAAGCTCGCCGTGGCGAGCCATGTCGTCTGCCCGCTCTTCGACGGGGTGCTGGGCGCCTTTCACGCCCGCTACCCGCGCGCCACGCTTTCGATGGAGGTGCATTCGAGCCGCGACGCGATTGCCGAGGTGGCCGCCAAGCGCGCCAGTTTCGCGCTCTGCCTCGTGCGCGACCATAACCCAAAACTTGAATACCGCCGGCTCTACCGCGAGTTCTTCGGCCTCTTCTGCGGGCCGAACCACCCGCTTTTCGGGCGGCACGATCTCACCGTGGCCGACCTGAAGGGCCATGCCTCGGTGAGCTTCGAGACGGACCGGCTGCAGGATGTCCTGAAACCCATCACCATCATGCGTGCGCAGGCGGAACTGGGCGAGAAGATCACCGGCATGTCGAGCCATCTGGAAGAGGTGCGGCGGATGATCATCGCGGGGCTGGGGATCGGGCCCCTGCCGCTGCATGTGGCCGCGCGCGACGTGGAGGATGGCCAGCTCTGGCAGGTGCCGCCCTACGAGGAGCTGCCCGCGATCGACGTGCATGTGGTGTGGAACGCGCGGGCGGTGAAGAACCGGGCGGAGGAGCTGCTTCTGGGGGGCGTGCTCGATGCGATCGAGAAGACGCCGATCGAGCGGCGGACATATGGGTGAGCGGCGCAGCAGGCGGCGCGGGAGCGCGCGCGCCGCCCGCCGCCCATTCCCTTTCTCGTGCGGGTTGCTTTAGGCTGCCCCCGAACCGGCGCATCCAGCGCCCCACAGACAAAGGACCCGTGCGATGAAGCTGAGCGACTACAAGGTGCTGACATTCGATGTCTATGGCACGCTGATCGACTGGGAGAGCGGGATGGTGACCGGACTCAGGCCGCTCACCGACAAGCTCTTCGACGAGCAGGGCCGCACCCCCACGCGCGACGAGATTCTCGAGGCGCATGCCTTCCACGAATCCACCGCCCAGAAATGGACCCCCGCCAAGCGCTATGAAGAGCTTCTGCCGGTGGTCTACCGCCGGATCGCCGAGGAATGGGGCGTGGAGGTGACGTGGGAGGATTGCGTGGCCTATGGCCGCTCGATCCGCCATTGGCCCGCCTTCGACGACAGCCGCGCGGCGCTCGCTTACCTCAAGCGGCATTACAAGCTCGTGGTGCTCACCAATACCGACAACCTGAGTTTCTCGGGGGCAAACACGCGGCTCGGGGTGGCTTTCGATGGCGTCTACACGGCCGAGGATATCGGCAGCTACAAACCCGCCGACAGGAATTTCGACTACATGCTCGAGATGCTGGCGCGGCAGGGGATCGGGAAGGGCGATATCCTGCACACGGCCGAGAGCATGTTTCACGACCACGGCCCGGCCAACCGCTACGGGCTTGCCAATTGCTGGATCTACCGGCGGCACGATCAGGAGGGGTTCGGCGCCACGATGAACCCGGGCGAGATGCCGAAGGTCGATTTCCGCTTCAACAGCATGGCCGAGATGGTGGCCGCGCATAAGGCGGAGCTTGCGGGGTAGGGCAGCGCGAGGGGCCAGGGCCCGTGGCAGGCGCGGCTGCGCTCTTCAGGCGTGCCCCATCAGCCGCGAGGCTTCGCGTGCCAGTGTCTCGATATCGCCCCAGCGCCCTTCGTCGATGGCCTCCTTCGGGCAGACCCAGCTGCCCCCCGCGCAGAGCACATTGCGCAACGCGAGATAGCTCGCGGCGTTTTCGGGGCTGACGCCCCCCGTGGGGCAGAAGCCGATCTGCGGCAGGGGCGCGCCGATGGCCTTGAGCGCCGCCGCCCCGCCCGCCGCCTCGGCTGGAAAGAACTTCATCATGTCGTAGCCGCGCTCGAGCAGTCGCATGGCCTCGGTGGCCGTTGCCGCCCCGGGCAGGAGCGGCAGCTCCTCCGCCTCGCAGGCGGCGAGAAGCTCTTCGGTTGCCCCGGGCGAGACGCCGAAGGTGGCCCCCGCGGCCTTGGCCGCGCGCACCTGTGCAGGCGTCACCAACGTGCCCGCGCCCACATGGCCGCCGTCGACCTGCGCCATCTCGGCAATCGCCTCGAGCGCGGCCTCGGTGCGCAGCGTCACCTCGAGCACCGGCAGGCCTCCGGCCACGAGTGCCTCGGCGAGAGGCCGCGCGTGGCGGGCCTCCTCCAGCGTGATCACCGGAATGATCGGGGCCAGCGCGCAAAGCGCGCGGGTGCGCTGGCTGGCCTCTTGGGGCGAAAGGGGCATGGCTCTTCTCCATTGGCTTCGGGGCTGGCGATTTGCGCCGTCACGCCTTATTCATAGCCTGAAGGAACGGCGCGGGTCAGCCCCCAAGCCGATGGAGACCGAGGGAGACAGGCGATGAAACTCTTGCGATACGGCGCCCCGGGCGCGGAACGGACAGGGATGCTCGACGACGCGGGCCGGGTGCGCGACCTTTCGGTGCATCTGCCCGATCTTGGCGGCGCGGCGGTGACCATCGGCGCGCTTGACAGCCTGCGCGGGATCGACCCCGAGAGCCTGCCGCTCGTGGAGGCGCCGGGGCGCATCGGCGCCTGCCTATCGCATGTGCCCAACTATCACGCGGTAGGGCTCAACTACACCCAGCACGCCGCCGAGCTCGGCATGGAAAAGCCCACCGAGCCGGTGCTCTTCTCGAAGGCCGCGTCGTGCCTCTCCGGCCCCGACGATGACGTGGTGATCCCGCGCGACTCCACCAAGCTCGACTGGGAGGTGGAGCTCGGCATCGTGATCGGGCGCGAGGCGCTCTACGTGAGCGAGGCCGAGGCGCTCGACTACGTGGCGGGCTATTGCGTGCTCAACGATGTCTCCGAGCGCGGCTTTCAGATGGAGCGCGGCGGGCAATGGGTGAAGGGCAAATCCGCGCCGGGCTTCGGCCCCGCCGGCCCGTGGCTGGTGACGGCCGACGAGGTGCCCGACCCGCAGGCGCTGCCGCTCTGGCTTACCGTCAACGGCGAGACCATGCAGAAGAGCAGCACCGACGACATGATCTTCTCGGTGGCCGAGATCGTGAGCTACATGAGCCGCTTCATGCGCCTCGTGCCCGGCGACCTGATCGCCACCGGCACGCCCGAGGGCGTGGGCGTGGGGCGCAAGCCGCAGGTGTTTCTCAAGGCGGGCGACGTGGTGGAACTGGAGATCGCGGGGCTGGGCCGGCAGCGGCAGAAGATCGTGGCGCCGGGCTGAGGCCCGCGCCGCTCAGAGTGTCTCGAGGATCGCGGCGAGGCAGGCCTCGCTCTCGCGGTCGCACATGGGCAGGTGCGAATGGCCCGGCGCGAGCGCGCCGCCCGATGCCAGATGCGCCACCCGCGCGCCCGCCTCGCACGCCGCATCGGCCACCAGAGACCACATCGCCCGCTGGCGCCGCCAGAGGTTGGTGATGTCGAGATAATCGCCCTCCACCAGCGTGAAGCCCCGGCCCGCGAGGCTTTCGGGCCTCTCAGGCCCCGCCGAGGGCTCGACCGCCACGAGATGCGACACCTCGGCGCCTTGCTCGAGCGCCGCGAAGGCGGGCTCCGCGCCCTGGCTGTGGCAAAGGAGGATGGCGCCCTCGAGCGGCTCCAGCACCGCCGTGAGCGCGGCGGCCTGCGCCTCGCCGGTGCTCACCCAGCGCGGTGCGAAGCCCTTGGCGAAATCCACAATCGCCTCGGCGGGAAAGAGTGCGCCGGGATAGGCCGCGCGCCGCGCGTAGCCTTCCTTCGGCCCGATGCGGAAGAGGCTCCAAGCATCCTCGAGCGAGCGCAGCACCGGCTCGCCCGGCCAGAGCCCGGGCGCGAAACCGGCGCGCCCGCGCTCGACGTTATCCACCACATGCACCTCGTAGCCCGCCGCGAGCAGCCCGTGTAGCCAGCCCTTGCGCCCGTCGGGCGTGGCCTCCCACACCGCGCCGCTCAGGCCCCCGCCATGCACCAGCACCACCGGCGGCGCGGCCTTGCGCGGCTCGGGGATGAAATACTGCACATAGGCGCTTTCCACCGCGAAGGTGCCGCGCGGATCGTGGGTGAGCGTCACCTCCCGCGTGACGGGCAGCTCCATGGGCGCGCCCTCGCGCACCTCGTGAAGCCGCCCGCCCGCGCGGTAGGAGCCGAAATCGGCGAGCCGGTAGGTCATCCGACGGATACGCTCCGCAGGCCGTTACTCGAGCGCCGAGAGCGCCTGGTATTCGCGGTAGCGCTCGCCGAAGGCCATGTAGCTGTCGATCACCCGCTTGAACATCTCGTCCTCGGCGGATTTCTCGGCATAGACTTCATCCGCCGCCGCCGAGAGCGCCTCCATCACGCTGTCGGGGAAGCGCGCCACGTTCACGCCATTGGCGCGGAACTCGGCCAGCACTTCCGATTGCGCGCCCGCCGCGTGGCCCATCGTCCAGAGGCTCACCTCGTTGCAGCTGATCTCGATGGCGGCCCTTTGCGCATCGGTGAGCGCATCCCACTTGTCCTTGTTCATGTAGAACTCGATGAAGCCCGCGGGTTGGTGCCAGCCGGGGAAGTAGTAGTTCTTCGCCACCTTGTCGAAGCCAAGAAGCTTGTCGACCTGCGGGAAGGAGAGCTCGGTGGCATCGAGACGGCCGGTTTCGAGCGAGGTCGAAATCTCGCCCGCGGGCAGCGACATGGCATTGGCGCCGAGCTTGGCGAGGATGTCGCCGCCAAGGCCGCCGATGCGGATGTTGAGGCCCTGCAGGTCTTCGGGCGCGTTGATCTCCTTCGTGTACCAGCCGCCCGCCTCCGACAGGATCACCCCGCAGGCCATGGGCACGAGGTTGTAGGGCTCGTAGATTTCCTGCCAGAGTTCCAGCCCGCCGCCGTGGTTGAGCCAGGAGATGTATTGCAGCGGTTCGCCGCCAAAGGGCACCGAGCCGAAGAGCGCCGCCGCCGGCTCCTTGCCGCTGGCATAGGCCGCGAAGGAAAACCCGGCGTCGATGGCGCCCGCGCTCACGTTGTCGAAGATCTCGAAGGCGGGCGAGAGCTCGCCTGCGAGCAGGTAGTCGAACTCGACCTCGCCGCCGGTCAGCGTGGAGACGTTCTCCACGAAGCGTTTCGCCGCCGGGTCGAGCACCGGAAGCGGGCCGAAGGCGCTTTGCATCGTGTAGCTGTCGGCGGCCGCACCGCCCGCGAGCATGGCCGCCAGCGCGGCCCCGGAAATGATGGTCTTCATGTTGTCCTCCCTGTTTTGGTTTCAGATCAGCCCCGTGACGATCACGGGGAAGGCAATGATGAGCCCCAGCACCAGAAGCTGGAGCGCGATGAAGGGCAGAACGCCCCGGTAGATCTCGGGCGTGGTGAGCGCGCCGCCGGCCGCTCCCCGCAGGTAGAAGAGCGAGAAGCCGAAAGGCGGCGTGAGAAACGAGGTTTGCAGGTTGACCGCCACGAGGATGCCGAACCACACCATCAGCGCCTCGCCCGAGAGCCCGTTGCCGAAATCGAGCCCCGCCACGATGGGGGCGAAGATCGGCATGAGGATGAGGGTGATCTCGAGCCAGTCGAGCACGAAGCCCAGGAGGAAGATCGCACCCATCACCACCGCCAGCACGGTGAGCGGCTCGGTGCCGAAGGCGGTGATGCCGGCCTCCACCAGGTCGTCGCCGCCGATGGCCTTGAAGACGGCGGAGAAGCAGGTGGCGCCGATCATCACCATCAGCACCATCGAAGTGGTGATCACCGTCTGCTTCGCGGCGGCGAAGATGACCCGCCAGTCGAACCGGCGGTAGAGCGCGGCCACGAGGCAGGCGCCGAAGGCGCCGAGGCGACTGGCTTCGGTCGGCGTGGCGAGGCCCGCGATGATCGAGCCCAGCACCGCCACGATGAGCGCCAGCAGGGGCACGAGGTCGAGCAGCGTCCGGAGCGCGGCGCCAAGGCCCGCGCCGCGGGCGGGTGCGCGGGGCAGGCCCCGGGCGCGGAAGGCCACCCAGAGGCCATAGACCACGACCAGCAGCAGCCCGGGCCCGATGGCGCCCGCGAACATGTCGGGCACGGGCGTCTGCAACTGGTCGCCCAGCACGATCAGCATCACCGAGGGCGGGATCAGTATGGCGAGCGTGCCGGAGGCGGCGATGAGGCCCGCGGAGGTGGGCTTGTCATAGCCCGCCTCGGCAAGGCGCGGCAGGGCGAGGAGCGCGAGCAGCACCACCGAGGCGCCGACGATGCCGGAGGAGGCCGCGAGAAGCACGCCGATCACCAGCACCGACAGCCCCATGCCGGCCGCGCTGCCGCCAAGCGCGCCCTGCGCGGCCCGCAAGCTGCGCTCGGCCACGCCTGTCTTTTCCAGCACGAGCCCCATGAAGATGAACATCGGCACCGCCACAAGGAGCCAGTTGGAGAGCACATTGGCGTAGATCCGGCTGGTGAGCAGGTTGAAATAGGCAAGCGGCAGGCCGGAGAGCAGGATGAAGAGCGCCGAGACCCCGGCCAGCACCAGCGCCACCCGGTAGCCTGCGAGAATGCCCGCCAGCGTGAGCGCCGCCATGGCGAGGGGAAGCAGCGCCTCGCTCACCGGGCGCGCCTGAGGAGCTTCAGCGTCTCCCATGCGACGGCGAGCGCGAGGAGCGCGAGGCCGAAGGGCAGCACCGCCTTGATGAGCCAGAGGTCGTTGAGCCCGCCCGAGCGCGAGCCTTCGTCCGAGCGCCAGGCGCGGGCGGTGAAATCCCATGCCGCGGGCAGGATCAGGGCGAAGAAGGGCAGGGCGAAGGCGAGGTTGCCGGCAAGGTCGATCCGGGCCCGTGTGCGGGGGCTCTGGCGCTGGTAGAGGAAATCCACCCGCACATGCCCGTCGCGCAGCCAGACGAGGCCGGCCGGCACCAGCCCCACGATCACCAGCAGGTGCCATTGCGCGTCGAGCAGCGAATTGAGCGTGATCGCGCGGCCAAGGATAGGCAGGGCGGTTTCGAAACTGGCGATCGGGTTCAGGTCGAGCGCGGCGCAGATCACCTGCGCCACGATGCCCAGCATGAGCGCCACCACCAGCAGGGCAGCGCCGCCGAGGCAGAGGCGGGTCAAGATCCCGTCATCCTTCTCCATCCCCACGAAGCCCTCCCGCGCCGCGCCCAGATTGCTCCACATGGAACTATATATTTCCATCTGGAGCAATCCCCTTTCTTGCCCTAGCCTAGCAGGGCCAGAGCCGGAGGTCATGATGAAGCTGATCGACATTCTCGACTCGACGCCGATTCCGGTGGGCTACCGCATGGCCTTCATCGTCAACTTCTTTCGCGAACCCAACATGCGGCGGATGGAGCGGGAAACCGGGCTTATCCGGCCCGAACTCACCGTGCTCATCTGCCTCAACTTCCGGCAGGGGCTCAATGCGCGCGACATCTGCGAGATCACCGAGCAGCCCTCCAACACGGTGAGCCGCGCCGTCAACGCGCTTCTGGCCAAGGGGCTTGTGACCTCCACGCGCGATCCGGTGGACACGCGCCGCAAGCTCCTCGGCCTTACCGACGAGGGCCAGCGGCTGCATGACCGGGTGATGGCGATCTTCGCCGAGAGCGAGCGCCGGATGCTCGAGGCGCTCACCGGTGAGGAGGTGGAAACCCTCACCCGCCTGCTCGACAAGCTTGCCCGCGACGTGGCGCGCTGGTCGCCGGGCACGCAGTGATGGCCGAGGGAGGGACGCCTCCGGCGGGAGTATTTCGGGAAAGATGAAAGGGCAGGGCGGGCCATCCTTTCATCTTTCCGGAAATACTCATTTCGTAGCGCCATCCACAGGCGCGACTACTGGAAGAAAGCGCGTCACTCGGCGGGGGCGTTCTTGGCGGAAACAGGGGCGGGGCGCTTCAACTCGCGGTCGATCAGCCGCTCGAAGGCGCCGCGCGGGCGGGTGAAGCGCGCCAGAAGGTCGTAGAGCACAGGGGTCACCACCAGCATGAGCAGGCTGGCGAAGGCGAGGCCCGCCACGATCACCGTGCCGATGGCCTGCCGCGCCTCGGCGCCCGCGCCGGTGGCCAGCACCAGCGGCAGCGCGCCCAGCACCGTGGAGACGACCGTCATCACGATGGGGCGCAGGCGCAACGCCGAGGCGCGCAGCACCGCCTCGCGGGTCTTGAAGCCCTCGTCGCGCAGCTGGTTGGCGAATTCGACGATGAGAATGCCGTTCTTGGCCACGAGCCCGACGAGAAGGATGATGCCGATCTGCGAGTAGACGTTGAGCGTGAGCCCGCCGAGCGCCATCGCGTAGATTGCCCCCGCGAGCCCCGCAGGCACGGTGAGCATGATGGTGACCGGGTGCACGAAGCTCTCGAACTGCGCGGCGAGCACGAGGAAGACGATGAGCAGCGCGAGCGCCAGCACCAGCCCCACGCCTTCGGAGGTGTCCTTGAAGGTGCGCGACTGGCCCTCGTAGCCGAGCTTGGCCTCGGCGGGCAGGATCTCGGCGGCGAGCGCCTCGAGATCGGCCAGCACGGTGCCGAGATTGGCGCCCGGTTCGAGCGCGCCGGAGAGCTGGATGGAGGGCAATCTGTCGAAGCGCCGGAGCGAGGGGGCGGCGGCGGTTTCGTCGAGATTGACCAGCGCGCCCAAGGGCACCAGCGATTGTCCGTCGCCCGCGCGGATGAAGATGTTGTTGATGTCGGAGGGGCTGGCGCGGTCGGCCTCCTCGGCCTGCAGGATCACCGGGTATTCGCGGCCGCGGCTCACGAAGGTGGTTACCTCGCGCGAAGCCAGCATGGTTTGCAACGTGGCGGCGATAACGTCGACGGGGATGCCGAGATCGTCGGCGCGGTTGCGGTCGATCGAGACGTCGAGCTGCGGCAGGTTTTCCTCGAAGTTGATCTCCGGGTTCACGAGGCCGGGGATCTCTTCGGCGCGGGCCAGAAGGGCGGTTGCCCATTCCTTCACGCTGTCGAAATCCGGGCCGCCTATCACCACCTGCACGGGTGTGGAGTTGCCGCGCAGGCCCAGCCCAGCGGGGGTGACGGGGAAGCCGCGCGCCACGGTGACCTGCCCCATCTGCGGCACGATCCGGCCCACCACGGCATCGATCGGCACGTCTTCGCGCTCTTCCCATGGCACCAGCCGGAAGACGACGAAGCTGCGCCACGCGCGGTTGCCCCAGCCGGTGAAGGTGAAGACCGTCTCGATGATGCCTTCCTCGACCATCGGCTGCAGGATCGCCTCGACCTGCCGCGCGGCCTCGTCGGAATGTTCCACCGTCGAGCCCTGCGGCGCGGTGAGGGGCACGAAACCCACACCGCGGTCTTCCTTGGGGGCAAGCTCGCGCGGCAGGCTCTCGTAGAAGAGCGCGGCCCCGCCGGTGGCCACGAGCCCCACCGTCAGAACCACGAGGGGCATGCGCACGGCGCGGGAGAGGAGCCTGTAATAGATCTTCTGCGCGCCGCGCAGCTCGCCATCTTCCAGGGCCGCCCCGTCGCCCGCCTTCAGCACGCGACTTGCGAGCGCGGGGCAGGCGGTGAGCGCCACGAAGGTGGAGAGCGCCACGGTGCCGGCCATCACCCAGCCGAACTCGACGAAGAGCCGCCCGACCTGCCCGGGCATGAAGGAGAGCGGCACGAAGACGGCGATGAGCGTGAGCGAGGTGGCGATCACCGCGAAGGTCACCTGCCGCGCGCCGCGCAGGCTCGCCACGAGCGGGCTTTCGCCCATCTCGATACGCCGCTGGATGTTCTCGAGCACCACGATGGCATCGTCCACCACGAGGCCAATGGCCAGAAGCAGCGCAAGCAGCGTGAGCGTGTTGAGCGAGAAGCCCCAGAGGCCGATCAGGATGAAGCAGCCGATCAGCGCCACCGGGATCACCACCGCAGGGATGAGCGTGGCGCGGAAAGAGCGGAGGAAGGCGAGGATCACCAGCACAACGAGCGCCAGCGAGATGGAGAGCGCGATCAGCACCTCGCGGATCGAGGCGCCGACGAAGAGCGCGTCATCGGAGCCCACGATGATTTCCATGCCCTGCGGCAGGGTGGGCTGGAGCCTCTCGATCTCGGCGCGCACCGCCTTGCTGATGGCGAGCGTGTTGGACTGGCTCTGCCGCAGCACCGCGATGCCCACCGCATCGGAGCCGTTGGTGCGGACGATGGTGCTGTCATCGGCCACACCCGGCATCACCCGGGCCACGTCGCCCAGCCGCACCGGGTAGCCTTCCACGCGGTCGAGCACTACCTCGCGGAAATCCTCGATGCTGGTGAGCCGGCTGTTGAGCCGAACCGACAGCTGGCGGTTTTCCGACACCACCTCGCCCGCCGGAAGCTCGATATTGTTGCGCCTCAGCGCGGTTTCCACATCGGCCACGGTGAGGTTGCGCGCGGCGAGCGCCCGGCGGTCGAGCCAGATGCGCACGGCGAAGGGGCGCTCGCCATAGATCCGGAGCGTCGCCACCCCGTCGATCGTGGCGATGCGGTCGGCGATGAAGCGGTCGATATAGTCGGTGATCTCGGCGGTTGTCATGCGCGTCGAGGTGACGGCGAGCCGCATCACCGGGTCGGCATCCGCATCGGATTTGACCACTTCGGGGTCTTCCGCCTCTTCGGGCAGTTGCGAGGAGACACGGCCCACCGCGTCGCGCACATCGTTGGCGGCCTGTTCGAGGTCGCGCCCGGTGTCGAACTCGAGCGTGATCCGCGAGCGGCCCTGACGGCTTTCCGAAGAAATGGAGCGCAGGCCGTTGATGGCGGCCACGGCCCCTTCGAGCGGTTCGGTGATGTCGGTGTCGATCACCTCCGGCGCGGCGCCGCGATAGATCGTGTCGATGGTGACGACGGCATTGTCGACATCCGGCAATTCGCGCACCGGCAGTTCGCGCAGGGCGGCCAGGCCGAAGACCACGAGGATGAGGCTTGCCACCGCCGCCAGAACCGGGCGGCGCACCGCGATGTCGGGCAGCGTCAACTGTCGCCCTCCTCGGCCTTGGCGCTTTCGGCCTCGCTCGCGCCCACCACGCTCACCGGCGAGCCGTCGCGCACCCGCTGGATGCCGCGCACCACCACCGGCGTGCCTTCCTCGAGCCCGCCGGCGATGGCCACTTCGCCGCCCTTGCGCTGGCCGGTCTCGACCGTCACCCGTTGCGCAATGCCATCGACCACGGTGAAGACATAGGTTTCGGCCGCCTGGAAGATGATCGCCTCTTCGGGCACCACCAATGCCTCGGCTTGCGACAGCGTGAGGGTGAGCGACATGAACATGCCCGCGGGCAGAAGGCTCTCGGGGTTGGGGATGACGGCGCGGGCGCGGAAGGAGCGGCTTTGCGGGTCGATCCGGCTGTCGACCGCCACGACCTCACCGATGAAAACCCTCTCGCCATAGGCCGCCGCGCGGGCCTCCAGCATGAGGCCGGGGCGCACATCGGCGAAGAGCGTCTCGGGCACGGCGAATTCCACCACCACCTCCGAGAGATCGTCGAGCCGGGCGATGGGGTCGCCTTCGCTGACGCGCGCGCCGGGATAGACTTCCGTCAGCCCCACGACGCCGGCGAAGGGGGCGGTGATGGTGCGCTCGGCCAGCCGCTGGCGGGCGCGGTCGAGCTCGGCGCGCGCTTCGGCCAGCCGCGCCACGGTATCCTCGAGCGTGGCCTGGCTCACCGCGTCGGTGGCGATGAGCTGCTCGACCCGGGTGAGCGTCTGCGTCTGTTCGGTGACGCGCGCCTCGGCCTCGGCCAGATCGGCGCGCTGGATCGCAGCGTCGAGCCGCACGAGCACCGCGCCCTCCGCCACCTTCGCGCCGGGCGAGATGGCGATTTCCATCACCCGCCCATCGGCCTCGGGCACGATATCGACCGATTGGCGCGCGCGGGTGGTGCCCACGGCCTCGACCGTCTGCGAGATCATCCGCATCTCGGCGGGCGCGAGCTCTACCGGGGCAGGGCGGCTGCCACCGCGTGAGGGGGCGGCCTCCTCGGCGGGAGCGTAATAGCGCAGATAGCCCTCGTAGCCGCCATACCCCACGGCGGCCAACAGGCAGAGGATGAAGAGTTGTTTCCAGACGGACATCGCGCGGCCCCAAAACCGGCTCGCGCTTCGGCGCCAAGCCTTTGGCTAGGGTAGCGTGTTGGGGGGGAATGGCAATGGGGCAGGGGTGTGCCGGGCGCCTGCGATGCCGCGCCGGCAGGCCGCCGCGTCAGTCGCCGTTGTTCACGGCCTTGCTGGAGATCGCCGTGGCGATGTCGCTTGCCAGCGATGTCACGCCCTGCTCGACGGTATCGACCGCCGCAACGCCAAGGCCCACCACGGCCGCCGTGAGCACGACCCAATCCACCGTGGCCGCACCGCTTTCATCCTGAAGGAAGATTCTGATCTGCGCTCGCATCCCGTTTTCCTCGTAACATCCTCAAGGCGCCGTTCGGGCGCTTCATGGTTAACCACGCCCGTGTCGCATGAAAATCGGGCGCCATTATGGCGTGGCTCAATCGCCGTTGTTCACGCGGACATCGACCAGCATCTCGCCCGCCACTTGCGTGTTGCCACGCTCGGCCGCTTCCACCGCGGTGATCGCCAGCCCGACGACAGCGGCTATCAGCACGATCCAGTCGACCGTGGTCGCGCCGTCTTCCTGCTTCATGAATTGCGCGAGGCGCGTCATCGTCGGTCCTTTCCTGCGTGGGCAAGCCACATCCTCCGCCCAGATGGCGGCAGGCTGGCAAACTTGTTGAAAACCAAGGCGGAATAATGGCATGACCCATGAATTTCATGTGCCGGAGCAGCTGCGGCAGATCTGCCACAAGGCGGCCTGCCACCGGTGTCACGCCCTGCAATCATTGGCTTGTGGGCCGCGTGCTGACAGAGGTTTCGAGCCGTTCGGCCAGCGTTTGCACCGCATCTTCCATCGCGCCCACGGCCGAAAGGCCGAGCCAGGTGACAGCGGCTGTGAGAACGATCCAGTCCACGGTGACAGCGCCACACTCGTCACGCCAGAAACTCTTGAAACAGTTGAACATTTCAGGGCTACCCCCGCACACTGGCACACATACAAACGGGAACCTTAGCAGCCTTGACTTGCCCTACCCATGGGCGGCTGACCCCGTGGACAAAGGCAAAATCGAGGCGAAATATGGCGAGAATGTGGCCGAATGCCCGGAATGCCGGAAATGCGCCCGATTTCGCCCTATGCGCGAAAAGCTCGTCGCCCCGATGTGATCAATCCCGCCAAGGGCGGAGATTGGCCATGCGCGCGAAACAGAGACGCAGCGCGAGCGGGCGGGGAGCGGGGCAGGGCGCGCGAATCATCCGCCCGCCCGCGCCCTCAACGTTCGGGGATAAGCCCGCGCGGGCTGAAGCGCAGCACCAGAAGAAGCACCAGCCCCATCGTCAGCAGCCGCATATGCGCCGCGCTTTCGAGCAGATGCGCCTTGAGCGCGCTGCCCTCGGCCAGCGGCGAGGTGATTACATCCATCAGCCAGCGGCCCAGAGGCTCTACCTGCACCCAGAGGAACCAGATGAGAAAGCCCCCCAGGACCGCGCCGAAATTGTTGCCCGAGCCGCCCACGATCACCATCACCCAGATCAGGAAGGTAAAGCGCAGCGGCTGGTAGGAGGTGGGGATGAGCTGGCCGTCGAGCGTGGTCATCATCGCGCCCGCGATGCCGCAGCAGGCGGAGCCGAGGATGAAGATCTGCAGATGCCGGCGGGTTACGTCCTTGCCCATGGCCTCGGCGGCCACCTCGTTGTCGCGGATGGCGCGCATCATCCGGCCCCACGGGCTTTTCAGCGCGAGCTGCGCCGCGATCAGGATGAGCGCCAGAACGATGGCAAAAAGCACCGAATAGGAAAGCTTGATATAAAGCGACGACGCGGTGACAGGGTCGAGCCCGAAGCCCGCCGCGCGCTCGATGAAGCTTGGGTCGTTCTGCAGGTCGATCTCGTAGGGAACGGGCCGGGGCATGCCCACCACGTTCTTCACGCCACGCGCCAGCCAGTCCTCGTTCTTCATCACCGCAAGGATGATCTCGGCGATGCCCAGCGTGGCGATGGCGAGGTAATCGGAGCGCAGGCCGAGCGCCGATTTGCCGATGATCCATGCCGCCCCCGCCGCCAGGAGCCCACCCACGGGCCAGGCGAGCAGCACCGGCAGGCCGAGCCCGCCGAGATAGCCGGTCGCGGCAGGGTCCACCGCCTCCACCGCTTCCACGCCCGGATCGAAGACCGCGCGATAGAGAAAGAAGCCGCCTACGAGGATCACGAGGATCGTGAACGTGCGCATCCGCGATGGCTTCATCCGCGCCCGCACCAGCGCGGCCGCGACGATCACCGCTGCGCCGCAAAGGAGGCCCGCCAGCACCTGCACGCCACCTGCGGCCCAAGCCTCGGTGGTGGGCGGCATGGAAACCAGCACGGCGGCCAGACCGCCAAGCGCCACGAAGCCCATTACCCCCACGTTGAAGAGCCCGGCGAAACCCCATTGCAGGTTCACCCCCATCGCCATGATGGCCGAGATCAGCCCCATGTTGAGGATGAGAAGCGCCGTCGACCAGCTCTGCACCACCCCGGTGCCGATGATCAGCAGCGCCACGAGGGCGAAGAGCCCAGTGTTGCGAACGGTCTCGCTCATACCGCTTTCCCCCTGAAAAGCCCGGTGGGGCGGAATAGGAGCACGATCAGCAGGATCACGAAGCTGACCGCGAATTTGTAATCTGTGGAGAGAAGCTGCACGAGGCCATCAGGCTCGAGACTCTCGGGCAGCACGTAGCCCAGCACCTTCTTCCAGGCATAGGTGATGAAGACCTCGGAGAAGGCGATGATGAAGCCCCCCGCGATGGCGCCCACCGGATTGCCGAGCCCGCCCACGATGGCGGCCGCGAAGATGGGCAGCAGAAGCTGGAAATAGGTGAAGGGCTTGAAACTCTTGTCGAGCCCGTAGAGCACGCCGGCCACGGTCGCGAGTGCGGCCACGATGAGCCATGTCACCATCACCACCCGGTCGGGGTTGATGCCGGAGAGCAGCGCCAGATCCTCGTTGTCCGAATAGGCGCGCATCGACTTCCCGGTGCGGGTGCGGTTGAGAAACCAGAAGAGCAGCACCACCACGATCACCGCCGTCACAACGGTGATGCCCTGCGTGGTCTTGAACGCGAGGCCTTCTTCGAGCCCGGTCATCTCGCGGAAGGTGCGCGCGCTGATGATGAAGCGCTCGCCATCGGCGAAGCGCTGGTCGCCCGGCCCGATCACGAAGCGCACGAGGCCGTTCAGCACGAACATCACCCCGATCGAGACGATCACGAGGATCACCGGCTTGGCCTTCTGCACCCGGTAGAAGCGGTAGACCATCCTGTCGGTCGCCAGCACCAGAAGCGCGCAGGCCGCGATGCCGAAGGGCAGGGCCAGAAGCGCTGTGGGCAGGGGCCCGAGGCCGATGCCCGCCGACTGGAACCACCATGTGAAGAGGATGGTGATCATCGTGCCGAAAGCCATCGTGTCGCCATGGGCGAAGTTCGAGAAGCGCAGGATGCCGTAGATCAGCGTCACCCCCAGCGCCCCGAGCGCAAGCTGGCTGCCATAGGCCATGGCCGGGATCAGCACGAAATTGGCGAGCGTCACGAAACCGTTGAGAAAATCCATCAGCCGCGCTCCCATGCGCGCGAAAAGCGCACCATGAGGGTCAAACCCTGCCGCATGTTCGATTTTCGAAACTTATCCACAGGTTTATCCACAGCTTTTCCGGCTCCGTATCCGCTTTCTGAAAGCCTCACCCGAGCTGCCCCGCCATCTGCGGGCCCGGCTGGCACCGCCCGGAGGGGTAGAGCGCGCCATAATCGCGGCCATTGCCCTCGGCCACCACCTCGCCGTCGACGGTGAGCACCATGCGGCTGCCATCGTCGAGCCGGTAGACGAAGGCCGCGCCGTCGCGGTTCTCCACCAGCTTCTGTTGGCCGCTGCGCGCCGCATCCAGCAGCCGCACCTCCGCATAGCCACCCACCACCTCGCGGGTGAGCACGAAGCGCCAGGGCGCGCTGCGCCGGTCCGCGGCCTCGAGCGTGCAATCCCAGGCATAGTTCGTCCCGAGCGAGGCCAGAAGCGCCGCATGCCCGCCTCCCGTGGCGCCGCGGCTCGAGGGCGCCTCGCCCCCACAACCCGCCGCCAGCGCCAATGCGGCCAGCGCCGCCGCCATTCGAAATCCCGCCATCGCCATCATCCTCCCAGGAAACTCTTGCGCACCTCCGGGTCGGCGAGCAATTCCTTGCCCGTCCCCGTATAGGCGTTGCGCCCCTGCACCATCACGTAGCCCTTGTCGGCGATCTCGAGGGCCTGCCGCGCGTTCTGCTCCACCATCAGAATCGGGATCCCGGTGCGGCTCACCTCGATGATCCGGTCGAAAAGCTCGTCCATCACGATAGGGCTCACGCCAGCGGTGGGCTCGTCGAGCATCAACACCTTGGGCTCGGTCATCAGCGCGCGGCCCACGGCCACCTGCTGGCGCTGCCCGCCCGAAAGCTCGCCCGCCGCCTGCCGCCGCTTCTCCTTGAGAATGGGAAAGAGCGTGTAGACTTGCTCCATCGTGCGGCGGATGTCGTCCTTGCGGATGAAGGCGCCCATCTCGAGGTTCTCTTCAACCGTCATCGAAGTGAAGATGTTGGAGGTCTGCGGCACGAAGCCCATGCCCTTGGCCACCCGCGCCTGCGGGGTGAGGTTCGAGATATCCTCGCCGTCGAGCCGCACGGAGCCCGCGCGCAGGTCGAGCATCCCGAAGACCGCCTTCATCGCCGTCGATTTGCCTGCGCCGTTCGGCCCGACGATCACCGCGATCTCGCCCTTCTCCACGGCAATGGTGCACTCGTGCAGGATATCCGGGCCGCTCTTGCCATAGCCGCCGGTCATCGTGTCGCCGATCAGGTAGGCCGTGCCGGTGGCCATCGTCTTGCCCGTGCCGGGTGAGGCCACCAGCGTGCCCGCGCCGTCGGTGTTGGCGATCGAGCGGTCCTTGTTGCCGCGATCGTCCTGATAGGGATTACCGCCCATGCACGCCGCTCCCCTGCTTCTTCTGGCCGCAAATATCCCGGGGGAGGCCGAAGGCCGGGGGCAGAGCCCCCGATGGTTGCACCGGTTCCGTCACGCGCCCACCATTTCCTTGTTCTTCAGGCCGGTGCCGAGATAGGCCTCGATCACCTGCTCGTTGGCTTTGATCTCGTCGAGCGTGCCCTCGGCCAGCACCTTGCCCTCGGCCATGCAGATGACCGGGTCGCAGATGCGGCCGATGAAATCCATGTCATGCTCGATCACCACGAAGGTGTAGCCGCGCTCCTTGTTGAGTTGCACGATGGCGTCGGCGATGGTGTTGAGCAGCGTCCGGTTCACCCCCGCGCCGACCTCGTCGAGAAAGACGATCCGCGCATCCACCATCATCGTCCGGCCCAGCTCCAGCAGCTTCTTCTGCCCGCCCGAAACCTGCCCGGCCTTGTGATCGGCCAGATGCGAGATGGTGAGAAACTCGAGCACCTCGTCGGCCTTTGCCCTGAGCGCGCGCTCTTCCTCGGCGATGCGCTTGCGCCCGAACCATGTGTTCCAGAGCGTCTCGCCAGACTGGTTGCCGGGCACCATCATCAGGTTCTCGCGGCAGGTCATCGAGCTGAACTCATGCGCGATCTGGAAGGTGCGCAGAAGCCCCTTGTGGAAGAGATCATGCGGCGGCAGCCCCGTGATATCCTCCCCCGCCATCGTCACCTTGCCGGAAGTTGGTGGAAGAACCCCCGCGATCACATTGAAAAGAGTGGTTTTTCCAGCGCCATTGGGCCCGATTAACCCGGTGATCGACCCCTCCTGAATGGTCATGCTCGCACCATCGACGGCGTGAAACCCGCCGAAATGCTTGTGAACGTCCTCGACGACGATCATGTCGGATATGTCCCCTGAAAGGAGCTTTCTGCCCCCGTTCTCGTTAGTGAACCGGCCCCGAAGCGATAACGCCCGGGGCCGGTCTGCGTCAGTGTTCGGCGGCGATCAGCGGTACTGCGCCGTGGTGATCTTGCCGTCGACGAATTCGATCTCGCGGTAGTTGCCCGCGCTCTCGCCCGGCCCGATGAGTTCCACCGCGGTGGCGCCCACGTAATCCACGTCGCCGCCATTGGCGATGATTTCCAGCGCCTTGGCCAGTTCGCCCGGATAGATCTTCTCGCCCGGCGCGTTGGCCACATCCATCACGTGGCTCTTGTAATCGGCCGATTCGACCGACCCCGCCGCCTGCATGGCCAGCATCATGAGCGCTGCCGCGTCATAGCTTTCCGGTGCGAAGGGCGAGGTGGATTCGAAGGCATCGCCCACCATCTCCTCGAACATCGCGACACCGGGGCTGTCGGTGCCCGGGTGCTGGCCGGTGGAGCCGTCGATCTCGCCGCCGAAGTTCTCCTCGAGCTTCGAGCCGATCATCCCGTCGGGGAAGTGGAAGCTGTCGAAGGCGCCCGAATCGAGCGCCGCGCGCACGATGCCCGAGCCGCCCTGGTCGACATATCCCGCCACAACGAGGCGGTCGCCGCCCGCGGCTGCCAGTGCGCCCACCTCGGCCGAATAGTCGGCCTTGCCGTCTTCATGGGCGGCGTTGATGGTGATGGTGCCGCCGGCTTCCTCGAAGGCCGCCGCGAAGGCATCCGCAAGGCCCTTGCCGTAGTCGTTGTTGGTGTAGGTCACGGCGACCTCGTCGATGCCGCGATCCATCAGCACCTGCGTCATCACCACGCCCTGCCGCGCATCCGAAGGCGCGGTGCGGAAGAAGAGCCCGTCATCCTCTGCGGTCGAGAGGCCCGGCGAGGTGGCGGAGGGCGAGATCATGACAACGCCGTTCGGCACGGCCACGTTGGAGAGGATCGCGCCGGTCACGCCCGAGCAATCCGCGCCCATGATGCCCTTGATGCCTTCCGCCGTCACGAGGCGCTCGGCGGCGGCGGTGGCGGCGCCTGCGTCGATGCAGGTCGAGTCCGCGCGCACCGGGGTCACGGTCATGCCGCCCAGCAGCGCGCCGCTCTCGGTCACTTCCGACATCGCAAGCTCGGCGCCGGCGGCCATGTGGGGGGTCAGCGATTCAATCGGGCCGGTGAAGCCGAGGATCACCCCGATCTTCACTTCGCCCTCGGCCATGGCGGCGCCCGCGCTCAGCGCCAGAGCCGTGGTGGTGCAAAGAAGTTTTTTCATTCCAAAGTCTCCCTGTTTGGAACCTCAATTCCATCCCGAAACCTATTCGAACCATGCCGGAACGCAAGGCAAAACCGCCGCGCCGCGAGGTCTGGGCGTTGACGCAAGGGCATCCCGCACCAATCTACCGGGCATGATACAAACGCCCATCAATCACCGCCTCGCAACGCCCTTGTTCCTGATCGCAGCCCTGGCCGCGGCCGCCTGTCTGGCCCTCGCGCCCGCTGCCCGCGCGCTTGAAAGCGAGGCCGGAACGCTCACCGTCTCCGAGGTTGCATCCGGTCTCGACGAGCCGTGGTCGGTGGGGTTCCTGCCATCCGGCGACATCCTCGTGACGGAGCGTGGCGGTACACTCTGGAACATCCGCGACGGCGAGAAGCTCAGGGTGTTGGGGCTTGGCAATGTCTGGTCGCAGGGGCAGGGCGGCCTGCTCGACGTGCTCGTGCCCGACAATTTCGAGCGCACCCGCGCGCTCTTCTTCAGCTTCTCGAAACCCCAGCCCGGCGGTGCCGGCACCGCCGTGGCCCGCGCCGAACTGTCGCCAGACGGCAAGCGGCTTTCGAAGTGGCGGGTGATCTTCGAGATGGAACCCGGCTCCGAAGGCGGGCGGCATTTCGGCTAGCGCCTCGTCGAGGCCCGCGACGGCACGCTCTTCGTCACCATCGGCGACCGGGGCGACAGGCCTTCGGCGCAGGATCTCACCCGCGAGAACGGCTCGGTGATCCGGATCGACAAGGATGGCGGCATCCCGCCCGACAACCCCTTCCGCACCGATCCCGGCGCCCAGCCCGAGATCTGGTCATACGGGCATCGCAACCCGCAGGGCGCCACGCTCGATCTCGAGGGCAATCTGATCGTCATCGAGCATGGCGCGCGCGGCGGCGACGAGGTGAACCTCGTGGAGCGCGGCGCCAATTACGGCTGGCCGATCATCTCCTACGGCACGCATTATTCCGGCGCGCCCATCGGCGAGGGCACCGAGAAGCCCGGCATGAAGCAGCCCGCGCTCTACTGGGATCCCTCCATCGCCCCCTCGGGCGCGATGGTCTATTCGGGCGCGCTCTGGCCCGAATGGAAGGGCGACATCTTCACCGGCTCGCTCAAGTTCGGTTTTCTCTCGCGGATCGATGGCGCAACCATGCAGGAGGCCGAGCGCATCGAAGGCCCCGAGACGGCGCGGCTGCGCGATGTGCGGGAAGGCCCCGATGGCGCCATATGGCTGCTCTCCGTGGGACAGGGCGCGCTCTACCGCGTCACGCCCTAGGCGGCACCGAGGAGGCCCGAGGGCAGCGCGAGGCTTCCCACGGGCCGCATTGGCTGGCATTCTGGGGCGAAAACCTCGAAGACGGAGCCCGCCGATGCGCCTTTTCACCACCGCCCTCGCCACGCTTGCCTTCTCGGCGTTCACCCTCGGCGCGCTCTCCCTTTCCGCGCCGCGCGCCGCCGCCCAGATGCAGGAGAGCATCTTCCGCGATTACGACGAGATGCGCGAGGTGCTCGACCGGCTCATCATGGCCCGTGAGATCGAGGAGGTGATGCGCGCCTTCGGCGGCTCCGACGAGATGACCGCCGAGCAACTCGCCGGGCTCGAGGCGCGGGTGCGCGGCATCTTCCCCTACGATTTCCGCCATGTGGCCCGGCTCAAGCAGGAAGACATGGGCGCTGGCTTCCGCCGCGAGCTCTATGTCTACTGGGCGGGCACCGCCTATCTCTTCGCCACCGTCTTCTTCCACGAGCGCGAGGGCGAGACCGTGGCGATCAACTTCCGCTTCAACACCGATTTCAACGCGTTGAACGAGGGATTCTGAGCCCGGCTTCTTCTTGGCGGAAATACTCATCTCCCGCCCGCGCCCGCAGCGCGCGGACCGGGCAAGGGCGCCTAGACCGAAAGCCGCGTGGAATGCGTGCCGCGCTCGCGGTAGGGAGTGATGTTGTAATGCGAGCGGTAGCATTTGGAGAAATGCGAGGGGCTGGCGAACCCGCAGGCCAGCGCCACGTTGATCACCGTCATGTCGGTCTGCATGAGCAGGTTGCGCGCCTTCTGCAGGCGCAGCTCCATGTAGTAGCGCTTGGGGCTGCGGTTGAGGTAGCGCCGGAAGAGCCGCTCGAGCTGGCGGGTCGACATGCCCACTTCGCGGGCGAGGATCGAGGGGCTGATCGGCTCCTCGATATTGCTCTCCATCATCTGAATGACCTGTGAAAGCTTGGGGTGGCGCACGCCGATGCGGGTGGGCACCGAGAGCCGCTGGGTGTCCTGATCGGTGCGGATCGAGGCATAGATCATCTGGTCGGCCACGGCGCCGGCGAGCTTCTCGCCATGCTCGTCGGCCACGATGTTGAGCATCAGGTCGATCGAGGAGGTGCCGCCGGCGGTGGTCATCCGGTTGCCATCGACCACGTAGACCGACTTGGTGAGCGTCACCTCGTCGAATTCCTCAATGAAACTGTCCTGGTTCTCCCAGTGGATCGTGGCGCGCTTGCCGTCGAGCAGACCGGCCTTGGCCATCACATACGATGCCGTACAGAGCCCGCCCACCTTCAGCCCGCGCCGCGCCTCACGACGAAGCCAGTTGAGCATCTTCTTGGTGGCCGTCTGCTGGATGTCGGTGCCGCCGCAGATCAGCACCGTGTCGTCACGGGTCAGTTCCGAAAGCGGCATGTCGACCTGGAAGCGAGTGCCGGCGGAGCAGCTGACCGTTTCGCCGCTCTCGCAGGTGGTCGACCAGCGGTAGAGTTCGGCATCGGCCATTCGATTGGCGATGCGCAGGCAATCTATCGCCGCGGCAAAGCTCAGGAGCGTGAAATTTTCCAGCAAGACGAAGACAAACCGGCGTGGCGCGCCCTTGGGCTTTACTTCGATTGTCCCCGGTACCTGGTGCATCTGGCCGAATCCCTGCAATCGCGCGCGGCGCTGACCCGTTGTTTTTCACCAATCACTGGTACTTTACAAGCGGGGCCGAAGTCAAAAAACGACATTGGCCGCACAATCGGGGCATGGTGTTTGGCGGGGCGGGCTTGTATAACGCGGCCCTGACTTTCCATGAGAAGGGCGCGGCACCGGGCCGTGCGAGCGGAGAATGGCGATGACGGAATGGAAGAAATCGGGATGGCGCAGCAAGCCGCGGGTCCAGATGCCGGATTATACCGACCCTGACGCGCTGGCGCAGGTCGAGGCGCAGCTTTCCAAGTATCCGCCGCTGGTTTTTGCAGGCGAGGCGCGGCGGCTGCGCAAGCAGCTTGGGGCGGCCGCGCAGGGCAAGGCGTTTCTTCTTCAGGGCGGCGATTGCGCCGAGGCGTTCGACCAGTTCTCGGCCGACGCGATCCGCGACACGTTCAAGGTGATGCTGCAGATGGCGATGGTGCTCACCTACGGCGCCAAGGTGCCGGTGATCAAGGTGGGCCGCATGGCCGGCCAGTTCGCCAAGCCGCGCTCGGCGCCCACGGAGGTTGTGGATGGGGTGGAGCTGCCGAGCTACCGGGGCGACATCATCAACGAGCTGGCCTTCACGCCCGAGGCGCGCATCCCCGATCCGCGCAAGATGTTGCAGGCCTATACGCAGGCGGCGGCGACGCTGAACCTGCTGCGCGCCTTCTCCACCGGCGGTTATGCCGATGTGCACCAGGTTCATAGCTGGACGCTGGGCTTTGCCGAGGGCGAGAAGGCCGAGCGCTACCGCGAGATGGCCAGCCGCATCTCCGACACGCTCGATTTCATGAAGGCCGCCGGCATCGACAGCGACAATGCGCCGACCCTTCAATCGGTGGATTTCTACACCTCGCACGAGTCGCTCCTGCTCGAATACGAGGAGGCGCTCTGCCGGCTCGACTCGACTTCCGGCAAGTGGCTCGCGGGCTCGGGCCACATGATCTGGATCGGCGACCGCACCCGCCAGCCCGACGGTGCGCATGTGGAATTCGCCCGCGGCGTGCTCAACCCGATCGGGCTCAAATGCGGCCCTTCGATGGAGGTGGACGATCTCAAGCGGCTGATGGCCACGCTCAACCCCGGCAACGAGGCGGGGCGGCTCACGCTCATCGCGCGCTTCGGCGCAGGGAAAGTTGGCGAGCACCTGCCGCGTCTCGTCAAGGCGGTGCGTGAGGAGGGGGCGAACGTCGTCTGGGTCTGCGACCCGATGCATGGCAACACCGTCAAATCGGCCTCGGGCTACAAGACCCGGCCTTTCGACGCGGTGCTGCGCGAGGTGCAGGAGTTCTTCGGCATTCACCGCGCCGAGGGCACCATCCCCGGCGGCGTGCATTTCGAGATGACGGGCCAGGACGTGACGGAGTGCACCGGCGGCATGCGGGCCCTGAGCGACGAGAACCTCTCGGACCGTTACCACACCGCCTGCGACCCGCGCCTCAACGCCTCGCAATCGCTGGAGCTGGCCTTCCTCGTGGCCGAGGAGCTGACCAACCTGCGCGATGCCCGGGCCGAGGTGAAGGTGGGCTGAGGCCTGCGACATTCGAGTATTTGACCCAAGAAGAAGCCCCGGGCCAGCGCCCGGGGTTTTGCGTTGGGCCGGGGTTCAGGGTGCGGTGGCTTGGCGCATATGGTCGCGATGTGCCTGGGCGGCTTCTTCCACGGCGTCGAGATCGAGGTCGAAGCCGAGGCCGGGAGCGGGTGGCAGGGAGAGCCGGCCAGCCTTGGGCGCGAGATCTGGGGCGCGCACGATGTCGCGGGCGAGAAGCTGCCACATGATCTGGTTGGCATCGTCGAGATGGGCGATGGCGCGGGCGGCGTGATGCTCGGCACAGGTGGTGATGCCGCTGGTCATGGAAGAGTGGATGCAGAGCGGCACGCCCGCGGCCTCCGTCACTGCCGCGGCCTTCATCAGCGCCCGGAGCCCGCCGATCTCGCGGGGGCCCACGGCGACCATGTCGGCCCGGTGCACCGTGACCGCGTTATGCACCTCCTGCAGGGTAAAGACCGATTGATCGGCGCCGATGGCGATGGGCGAGCGCGCGGCCACGTGGGCGAGCGCGGCCTGCGAAGTGGAGGGGGTGGGCTGCTCGATATACTCGATATCATAGGGCGCGAGCCGGGCGATCATCCTGAGCGCGCGGGCCTGGTCCCAGGCCTCGTTGGCATCGAGCCGGAGGCGCGCGTGGGGGGCCGCCGCGCGCACGGCGCGCACGGCGGCCATGTCATGCGCTTCGCCCACGCCGACCTTGAGGTAGAGCACCGGGTGGCCCGCCGCCACGGCCGCCGCCGCATCCTCGGCCAGCGCCTCGGGGCTCTGGCCCTGCAGGAAGTGGAAATAGCCCACATCGTCGCGCAGCGCCCCGCCGAGCAGATCCCAGACGGGGCGGCCGAGCAACTTGCCCTGCGCATCGAGCGCGGCCATCTCAAGCCCGTTGGCGAGCTGGTTGAAATAGCGCGGCATGTTGCCCCCGAAGGCGAGGAAGAAGCGCTTTTGCGCATCCTGCAGGGCGCGGGCGAAATTGAAGAGGTCGTGGCCGGTGAGCGCGCCGCCGATCTTCTCGAGCACGCGGGCCTGCGCCTCGGCATCAGGCGCGGCGGGGGTTTCGCCGTAGCCCTTCGTGCCATCGGCACAGGTGATCTCGACGAGGTTGACGGTGAAGGCGTCTTCCACGCCTTGCGACCAGATATAGGGTTGTTTCAGCGCCAGCCTGAGCGGGGTTGCGGTGACGGAGGTGATGGTGGCCATGCGCGGCTCCTGCGTCGGAAGATTGCTTGCGGTTGCCGCGCGAGCATAGGGCCGCAAGTGCCGGGGCGGGACGCGTTTTGCGCCCCGGCCCGGCCTGTTCGCGACAGGCGCGTGACCTCAGACCGAATGCACCAGCCGCAGGTAGGGCGGGCGCGCTGGACGGGCGGGCGCCTCGCGGAAATCGGTGAAGGCCAGCGGCTCGGGATTTTGCAGGGGCGAGGCACTCGGCGAGGCAGGAAGCGGCAGGCTCAGCACGTTGGTCAGCGCGACCGAGCGGATGTGGAAGCGCCGGGGCGCGCGCCCCGGACGGCCGCCGCTGGTGACGAGCGCGCCGATCGCGCGCACCACCTGGCCGCATTCGCCGCGCAGGGGCAGCACCACCAGCCGCGCCGCAAGCTCGGGCTTGCCCGGCCCGCCGGGCGCGCCCAGAACCATCTCGAGCATGGCGGGCTCGTCGAAGACCTGCTCGAGCGGGCCGAGCAACGCGTCGCGCGCCGCGGGGGTAAGCATCGCGCTGAGCGGCATGCCGCGCACATCCATGCCCATGAGCCCGGCAAGATCGCTGCCCGCGAGGCGAAACCGCGCGAGACCCGGCGCGATGCGCTCGAGGAGGAAGGTGTGCGGCAAGAGCGGTGCGATGCCGCGCGGATCGACTTCGGCGCGGCGCGGCACATCGGCGCCTCGCCGCAAGCCCGTCCAATACTCGACGAGCGGCTGGAGCGTTTCGCGGGCGGGGGGCTCGGCTTCGCGGCGAAGCCGCAGCAGCCGGGCGAACGGGCGCGCCGCCTGGGGGTGGGGGGAGCCTTCGGGAGAGCCTTCCGGGGGAAGCGGCCTGTCTGTCATGGCGTACCTGCCTTTCACTCGATGACGGGGGAGATGCCGCGCGGCCCGGCGATGTGTGACCATGCGCGGAATGAAGACATCTCTCCGATATATTGCCACAAATTTTAGGCAGCGGGGGCGGGAAATCGGGCCGTTGGTTAACGCCCGGGCCGGGCGGCGCGCGCTTGCCCTCGGGCGGCGGAATGGCTAGGACGAGCGCGACGATGCGGCAGGAAGCGAGGTGCGGCGTGCTCAGATCGATGACGGCGTTTGCCTCCGGACAGGGCAGCGAAGGGGTTTTCTCCTGGGCATGGGAGCTGCGCGGGGTGAACGGCAAGGGGCTCGACCTGCGACTGCGTGTGCCGGACTGGGTCGAGGGGCTCGAGGCAGGGCTGCGCGCGGCGCTGGGGCAACGGCTCTCGCGGGGCAATGTCGCGCTCACGCTCAGGCTCCAGCGCGAGGAGGGCGCGGGCGCGCTGCGGGTGAACGAGGGGCAGCTATCCGGCGTGCTGGCCGCGCTGGCCGAGGTCGAGGCGCGGGCGATGGAAGAGGGCGTTAGCCTCGCGCCCGCCACGGGCGCCGACATTCTGGCGCTGCGCGGTGTGCTCGAGACGGGCGGCGGCGAGGACGACACCGAGGCGCTCTGCGCCACTCTGCTGGCCGATGCCGGGCGGGTGATCGACGCTTTCGTGGAGATGCGCGCGGCCGAGGGGCGGGCGCTTGCGGGCCTGCTTGCGGGGCAACTCGACGAGATAGAACGCTTGACGCATGCCGCTGCGGAGGCGGCGGAGGCGCGGCGCAGTGAAATGGAGGCCGCGTTTCGCGCGGCGCTTGGGCGGGTGATGGAGGGCGCGCAGGGCGCCGACGAAGCCCGCGTGGCGCAGGAGCTGGCGCTCATCGCCGTGAAGGCGGATGTGACCGAAGAGCTCGACCGGCTGCGCGCCCATGTGGGGGCCGCGCGGGAGCTTCTGGCGGCGGGCAGCCCGGTGGGCCGCAAGCTCGACTTCCTCGCGCAGGAGTTCAACCGCGAGGCCAACACGCTGTGCTCCAAGTCGCAGATGAAGGCGCTTACCGCCATCGGGCTGGAGCTCAAGACGGTGATCGACCAGATGCGCGAACAGGTGCAGAATGTGGAATGAGACGCGTAAGGGATGCGGTGCGCGGTGGGGGCGCTGCCCCCACACCCCCGGGATATTTGCGGCCAGAAGAAACAGGGCGCGCGGGTGCGAGGGGGCGTGGGCGCATGGCTGACCGGCGCGGGCTTCTGATCATCCTCTCATCGCCCTCGGGGGCGGGCAAGTCGACGCTTTCGAAGCGCTTGAGGGCGTGGGACGAGACGATTTCCTTTTCCGTTTCCGCGACCACGCGGGCGCCGCGGGCGGGCGAGGTGGAAGGGCAGGATTACCGGTTCATGGACGATGCCGCTTTCCGCCGCGCGGTCGCGGATGGAGAGATGCTGGAACATGCCCATGTCTTCGGCAATTTCTACGGCTCGCCCAAGGCGCCGGTGGAGGCGGCGATCGGGGCGGGGCGGGATGTGCTCTTCGATATCGACTGGCAGGGGGCGCAGCAGATCCAGAACTCGGCGCTGGGGATGCATACGCTTTCGATCTTCATCCTGCCGCCTTCGATCGCCGAGCTGAAGCGGCGGCTGGTGAGCCGGGGGCAGGATGCGCCGGAGGTGATCGCCAAGCGGATGCAGAAGAGCTGGGACGAGATAAGCCATTGGGCGGAATACGATTACGTGCTGGTCAACGACGACCTGGACGAGACCGAGCGCCGGCTTGTTTCCATCGTGGAGGCGGCGCGGCTCAAGCGCATCCAGCAGCCAGGGCTCAACGCCCATGTGCAGCGGCTGCAACGGGAATTCGAGGAGCGGGACTGATGCTTTACGAACTCGACGGCCATGCGCCGGAGGTGGCGGAGGATACATGGGTAGCGCCGGATGCCAACCTGATCGGGCGGGTGATCCTCGAGGCGGGGGCCTCGGTTTGGTTCGGCGCGACGCTCAGGGGCGACAATG
>JAVKDQ010000119.1:0-6807 GCA_040222155.1 Roseovarius sp. | reverse complement strand
CGCTGCCCGGCGCGAGCGGCATGATGTCCTTGAGCCGCGCCTCGTCTTCGAGCGCGAGGGAGACACGGGCGTAAAGCACCTCCTCCTCGAGATGGCCGGAAAGCTGCACCGCCATCAACTTGATCATCGCCAGCGAATCCGCCGGCTGCCACGGCGAGATCGGCACGTTGAAGATGAACATCTCCGGCGCGCCCCGGCCCCGGGCCTCTTCGTTCACCTCCTTGAGCCGGGCATTCACCCCCGCCGCATAGGCTTCGAGCGCCTCGCGGGTGCGCGCATCCTGCACATTCACCGAATCGCGCGCCTGCGCATAGAGCCCGAGGCGCCGCAGAACCTTGTCGATCTCCACCGTCTGCGTGCCGAACACTTCCGAGAGTCGCCCCTGCACGGTGCGGCGCATCACCACCATCTGCCAGAGCCTGTCTTGCGCATGGGCGTAGCCAAGGCCGAAGAAGGTGTCGCGATCCGTCTGGCCAAAGACATGCGGGACATTGGCATTGTCGCGCACGATCTCGACAGGTGCCGAGAGGCCGTCGACCCTGAGCCGCTTGTCATAATCGGGCAGCGAGCGGGAAAGCAGGAAATAGACAATCACGATGGCGACCACGGCCAGCACCACGAGGCCGCCCGCGATCCGAAAGAGCCATTTGAAGACCTGCGCCAATGAAGAGTCCCGTGCCCGCGTTTTCCTCGCGCCGGGATAGTCAGAAACGCCGGTCAAGACAATGGGCGGCGTGGGGGAAGCCGAGCGGGCGCGGCGTCAATGGGCGCCTCGGCGCTAGAGGCTCAGCTTGTCGCGCATGAAGGCCAGCGCCACTGAAAGCCCGTCTGGCGCGATGCCGTGCGCAGTGCCCTTCATCACATGGGCATAGACATCCTTCCAGCCCGCCGTTTGCAGCGCCTCCGCCGCCTCGGGCAGCGATTGCGGCGGCACCACGTCATCCTGATCGCCGTGGATGAGAAGCACCGGCGGGCGGCTCAGTGTCGCATCGGCCAGCAGCTCGGGCGAGAGCAGCCGCCCGGAAAAGGCCACCACGCCCGCCAGTTCATCTTCCCGGCGGGGGGCCACGTGAAGCGCCATCATCGTGCCTTGCGAGAAGCCGAAGAGCACCACCTGTTCGGGCAGCAGGTCTTCATCCACCATCAGCGCGTCGAGAAAGGCGTTGAGATCTTCCGCCGCCGCCATCAGCCCGCGCTCGGCCTCCTCTTCCGAAGAGCCGTCGATCCACGGGATGGGAAACCATTGCAGGCCCGAGGGCATCATCGGGATGGTTTCCGGCGCGTCGGGGGCCACGAACAACGTGTCGGGCAGATGCTCTGCCAGCACATCGGCGAGGCCCAGCAGATCGGCGCCGTTCGCGCCGTAGCCGTGCAGGAACACCACCGCCGAACGGGTATCGCCGGAATGCGGCCCCTTGCGGCCAGCCTTGAGAACGCGCGTCATCTGATCCCTTCCCTTTGCTTGTCGACCCGGTAGTAGGCCCAGAGCAGCCGCGCCGCAACCGATCTCCAAGGGCGCCATGCCTCTGAACGCTGGCGCAACGCCTTGGGCGTGGGGCGGTCGGGCAGGCCGTAGAGCACCCGCGCGGCCTCCTGCAACGCCAGATCGCCCGGCGCGAAGACATCGGCCCGCCCGAGGCTGAACATGGCGTAAATCTCCGCGGTCCATGTGCCGATACCGGGCACACGGGTGAGCTCGGCCACAACATCCGCATCAGCTTTGCCGCGCAAGGCTTTGAAATCAATATCAGCCTCGACGAGTGCATAGGCATAGCGGATCTTCTGGCGGCTGAGCCCTGCGGCGCGCAGATCCTCCTCGCGCGCTGCCCGGATCGTGCCCGGGTCGGTGAGCCCTGCCGCCTCCATCCGCCCCCAGATCGCGGCCGCCGAAGCCGTGCTCACCTGCTGGCTGACGATGGCGCTCAAAAGTTGGGCAAACCCGTCAGGTTTGCGGCGCAGTGGGAGCGGCCCGCAGACCGCGCGGGCATGGGCCATGCGCGGGCAGATCGCGGCAAGATAATCCGCCCCCTCCTCCACGTCGCCCGGCGTTTCGATGATCCGCCCGGTCACAGCGCGGCCACCCATGCCAGCGCCTCGTCCACCGTGGCCACCCGCGGCGCATCGGGCTGCGGCGGGCGGGCGATCATCGCCACCCTGATCCCCAACCGCCGCGCAGCCACAAGCTTGGCGCGCGGGGCCTCGCCGCCCGCGTTCTTGACCACCACCCAATCGACCCCCAACTCGCGAAAGAGCGCCTCCTCGCCCTCCACCGAGAAGGGCGGATGGCCGACGAGAAATGCGCCTCGCGGAAAGGGAAACGGCCCCTCCGGCGGGTAGATCTGGCGGCAGATGATCCGTGCGTGGCCAAGGTTGGCGAAGCGCTCGAGCGTCTGCCGCCCGGTCGCCAGAAACACCACCTCTCCGGGCGCGACAAGCGGTGCAAGCGCCTCCTCAGAGGTGATCTCGTGCCACTTGTCGCCTCGCCCGGCCTCCCATGGCGGCCTGAGAAGTTGACAATAGGGCATTGATAACGCACGGCAAACCCGCGCGGTGCGCCCCGAGATCCGATGCGCGAAGGGATGCGTTGCATCGAGCACGGCGGTGATGCCTTCCTCCTCGAGGAACCGGCGAAACCCCGCCTCGCCACCGAAGCCGCCCTTGCGGGTGGGCACGGGCAACTCCGCCCCCACGCGCGATCCGCCCGCCAGCGAGGCGATGACGCGCACGCCCTTTTCGGCCAATGCCCGGGCGATCTCCTGCGCCTCTCCGGTGCCTGCAAGCAGGAGAAGCGTCATGCCCGCACCGAGGGCGGCGAAGGCGCGTCTGGCATCATTCGGAACTCCCTCTTCATCACGAGACCAGACTATAGGCACGGGCCGGAACGCGGCCAATGCGCAATCGCCGCCTGGGGCCCCTTGCGGCTCCCCGGCAACGGGAGTAGCACGTCGGCATGACCGACATGGGCCTGACACATGATGACCGACGCGCGAAGCGCAACGTGGCCGTTCTGGTGGCCGCGCAGGCCTTTCTCGGCGCGCAGATGCCGATCATCTTCGTCATCGGCGGGCTGGCGGGGCAGTCGCTGGCCTCGAACCCCTGTTTCGCCACGCTGCCCATCTCGCTGATCGTGCTGGGCTCGATGCTCTCGGCCACACCGCTCAGCTGGGCGATGCAGCGCTGGGGGCGGCGCGCCGGCTTCTTTCTTGGCGCGCTCGCCGGCGCGGCCGGTGCGAGCGTGGCCGCCTACGGGCTCTACATCGCCTCTTTCCCCGTCTATCTCGCGGGCAGCTTCATCACCGGCACCTACATGTCGGCCCAGGGTTTCTATCGCTTTGCCGCCGCCGACACGGCGAGCGACATCTTTCGTCCGCGCGCGATTTCCTACGTGATGGCGGGCGGGCTCGCCTCCGCCATCATCGGCCCGCAGTTGGTGAAGCTCACCGCGGATGCGATGGTGATCCCCTTCCTCGGCGCCTATCTCACCGTGGTGGTGATCAACCTCATGGGGGCCTCGCTCTTCTTTTTCCTCGACATTCCGAAGCCGCCGCCACCCCGCACCGACGAAGGGCGGGGGCGGAGCCGGATGGAGCTTCTGCGCACGCCCCGCATCGCCGTGGCGGTGATCTGCGCCACCGTTTCCTACGCGCTGATGAACCTCGTGATGACCTCGACACCGCTTGCCGTGGTAGGCTGCGGCTTCACCCAGAACGACGCCGCCGACATCGTCTCCGGGCACGTGATCGCGATGTTCGCACCCTCTTTCTTCACCGGCCACCTGATCGCGCGATTCGGCGTCGAGAAGATCGTGGGCACGGGGCTTCTCGTGCTTACCGGCGCCGGCGCTGTGGCGCTGAGTGGCGTGGCGCTCGAGAATTTCTTCGTGGCGCTCTTCCTTCTGGGGATCGGCTGGAATTTCGGCTTCATCGGCGCCACCACCATGCTCGCGGGGGCGCATACGGCGCAGGAACGCGGGCGTATGCAGGGGCTGAACGACCTGATCGTCTTCGGCGGCGTCACGATGGCCTCGCTCGCCTCGGGCGGGCTGATGAACTGCACCGGCGGCGACCCGGTTTCAGGCTGGAGCGCCGTGAACACCGCGATGGTGCCGTTTCTCACGCTGGCCGGTGGCGCGCTCATCTGGCTGGTTCTGCGCCCCAAGGAAGCCTGAGCCTTTTCAAAGTATTGAAAGCCGATCTTCGCGCTACCAGAAGCCGGTAGAAGCGCGGGCCATCAGCGATAGCCGGTCCCGAAAGGGCGCAGGGTCGAGCGCGGCATCGGCCACGCGGGCCGGGTGGCGCGCGGCGGCTGCGAGCACCGGGCCGGCATGCCACACGGCCAGCATGGCCGGACGTGCGGCCGCTGGAATGGCGCTGCGCTCGCGCCGGGCCTCGGCGAGCAGGCGCAGGCCATCTTGCGCCAAGGCGCGCACCGCCTCTGGGCGGCCATCGACCAACGGGATGCGGCCCGCCGCCTCGAGCGCGGGCACGGCGCGGAGCCAGTTGGCGACCCCGAGCGCATGGCCCGCCTTGCGCACCGGCGCCTCGGGCACATGCGGCGCGAGCGCGCGGGTGGCGGCAAGAAGCAGGTTGGCAGACGTCGCCTCGATATAGGCGCGGAAATCGGCCTCGTCTTCGAACGGCTCCTTCTGGATGTCCCAGCGGCGGGCGTCGATCAGTGCGTCGAGCAGCTCGGCGCCTGTTGCATCGAGCACCTTTGCCAGCGGCGTGGCCACCTCATGCCGGCGCACCGGGCCCCCTTCGCGAATCTCCTCCAGCGCGTCGCGCCACCATTGCAGGCGCATCTCGGCAATCATCGGCTCCTGTGTGACCCAGGGCGCGCG
Source organism: Roseovarius sp. (assembly GCA_040222155.1). GTDB lineage: Bacteria > Pseudomonadota > Alphaproteobacteria > Rhodobacterales > Rhodobacteraceae > Roseovarius. Next base: position 1,967 of record JAVKDQ010000119.1, on the reverse strand, counting down.
GCTGACCTCGAGATTGAACGCGTAGATCGGGAAGAGCGCGGCGCGCGCGGCGGGCGGGGCGGCCATGGTGGCGCGGAAGCGTTCGGCATCGCCGCGCTCGACCAGCTGCGCGCAGGAGGTGAGATCGTCGGCCTGATCGCTCGCTTGCGCCATCGCTCAGGTTCCCGCCGCGAGGCTGTCGCGGGTGAGCTTCCACTGGATCGCGTCGAGCAGTGCCTCGAAGGAGGCATCGACGATGTTGGGCGAGACCCCCACGGTGGACCAGCGGCGCCCTGCCCCATCCTCGCTGTCGATGATGACACGCGTCACGGCCTCGGTGCCGCCCTGCGTGATGCGCACCTTGAAATCGACGAGGCGCATGTCGTCGATGGCTGACTGGTACTTGCCCAGATCCTTCGCCAGCGCCTTGGCGAGCGCGTTGACCGGGCCGCGGTCGGAGCCCTGCTCGTCCATCGACTCGGAGACGGAGAGCTTCTTCTCGCCATCGACCTTCACGACCACGACCGCCTCGGAGAGCGAGACCATCTTGTCATACTTGTTCTTCCGGCGTTCGACCGTGACCTTGTAGCGCTTCACCTCGAAAAGCTCCGGCAGGCGGCCGAGTTCGCGCCGCGCCAGAAGCTCGAAGGAGGCCTGTGCGCTGTCATAGGTATAGCCGCGATCCTCGCGCAGCTTAATCTCCTCGAGGATGCGCGCGAGCGCCGGATCGCCCGGTTCGACCTCGAGCCCGGCCTCGGCGAGGCGGCGGCGCAGGTTGGATTGCCCCGCCTGGTTCGACATCGGGATTATGCGCGCGTTTCCAACGGCTTCCGGGGCGATGTGCTCGTAAGTCGTGGGGTCTTTCAGGATCGCCGAGGCGTGGAGCCCCGCCTTGTGGGCGAAGGCCGAGGCGCCCACATAGGCGGCCTGCCGCTGGGGGACACGGTTGAGGATGTCGTCGAGCTGGCGGCTGGCGGCGGTGAGGCGGGTGAGGGCCTGCGCGGTGATGCCCGTCTCATAGGTGGAGGCGTAGGGCTCCTTCAGCAGCAGCGTCGGGATGAGGGCGGTGAGGTTGGCGTTGCCGCAGCGCTCGCCGAGGCCGTTGAGCGTGCCCTGGATCTGCCGGGCGCCGGCGTCGAGGGCGGCGAGGCTGCCGGCGACGGCGTTCTCGGTGTCGTTATGGGTGTGGATGCCCAAGCGCTCTCCGGGGATGCCCGAGGCGATGACCTCGCCGGTGATCCGGCCGATCTCCACCGGAAGCGTGCCGCCATTGGTGTCGCAGAGCACGATCCAGCGCGCGCCGGCGTCAAGGGCGGCGTTGAGACAGGCCAGCGCGTAATCGGGGTTGGCCGTGTAGCCGTCGAAGAAATGCTCGGCGTCGAAGAGCGCCTCGCGGCCCTGTCTTACAAGGTGTTCAACCGAGCGGGCGATGTTCTCGAGGTTCTCCTCGAGGGTGATGCCAAGCGCGGCCTCAACGTGGAAATCATGGGTTTTTCCAACGATACAAACGGCTTGCGTGCCGGCGTTGAGCACGGCGGCGAGCACGTCGTCATTCTCGGCGGAGCGGCCCGCGCGCTTGGTCATGCCGAAGGCCGTCAGGCGCGCGCGCGTCTGGGGTGCGGCGTCGAAGAAGGCCGAATCCGTCGGGTTCGCGCCGGGCCAGCCGCCCTCGATATAGTCGAGCCCGAGGGCATCGAGCGTGCGGGCGATGGCCAGTTTCTCGGGGGTGGAGAACTGGACGCCTTGCGTCTGCTGGCCGTCGCGAAGGGTGGTGTCGTAGAGGTAAAGACGGGTGCGGGTCATCGGGAGGCCTCCGCCTGTTTGGCGGGGATTCGGCACGTCTGTATTGCGTCGGTATCCTGTCGGTATCGCGTCGGTGCGGTGAGCGCGGTCACCGGCGCTTCGTTCGGGCCTCTGTGCCCGGGGGCACCCCGGGCCGCGCCCGACCCTCGCATCTTGAGTGGCGCGCCTTCGGCGCGACGGGAGGG
>JAVKDQ010000118.1:0-10063 GCA_040222155.1 Roseovarius sp. | reverse complement strand
CCTCGAGCGCGGCCTCGTCGGCCGCCTCGGCAATCAGGGAAATGTACTTGTCGCGCAGATCGTCCATCGCGGGCAGGGCCTCCGGTTAGCTTCGATGGTTCTGCTAGCGGCGATAGGGGCCGATTGCAAGCGGGCGGCGCGCAGGGGGCAGGTTCAGTTCTCAAGTGACGAGCCGCGCGATGGCTGGGCCGCGGCCCAGCGATCGCGCGGCGGGGCTGACGCCCCTTGAGTCCGCGCGGTTGCCCATTGCGCGAACGCCCGCTCACCGCCGCCCCTCTCCTCCGAGATGCCCCGCATAATCCCTCGTGAAGGCCACGTATCCCGGCGCCGTCACCTTCAGGTGCGCCCGCATGTGCCCATGCAACTCTGGCAGCTTGTGGAAGGGCACGTTGGGCAAGCTGTGATGCTCGACATGATAGGGCATGTTCCATGCGAGGAACCGCACGATCCGGTTGGTGTGGGTCGTCCGCGTGTTCTCGAACATGTTGGCCACGAAGGCGCAGCGCCCGTGCTCGGCCAGCAGGTAAAGCCGCAGGAAGGGCTGGCCAAGCAGGCAGGGCAGCAGCCACACCCAGAAGAGCAGCGGCGAGAAGAAGAGGCTCAGCCCCGCCAGCGCGTAAACCGCGAGCATGAGCCGCGCCTCCGCCGCCACCCGGGGCCGCGCGCGCTCGGGGATCCACGGGCCCGGGTCGCGCCCAAGCGCATTGCCCAAGGTCTGCTTCGCCATGCCCCACCAGTAGGGCAGGCCGGAGACATGCACGACATAGGCGCGCCAGTTTTCGGGCTTGGCGCCCGAGAGCAGCTCGGGATCCTTGCCGGGAATGTTGGTGTGGCGGTGATGCGCGAGGTGGAAGTAGCGGAACCACTCGAAGGGCAGGAGAATCAAGAGCCCAGCAACCCGGCCCACCCATTCGTTGAGCCTCAATGTGGCGAAGGGCGTCTTGTGGGTGGCCTCGTGCTCGAGCGTGAAGAGAAAGCAGATGGCAATGCCCTGCGCCACCAGCGCCGCCTGCCAGAGCGGCCACCCCAGCGCGATCCAGGCCCCGAGGCCGAGGATCAGTCCCGCATGGCCCGCGAGATGGCGCAGGCCCGGCGCATCGGAGGTGGCGTTGAGCTCGGCCAGCACCTCCCGCGGGAGGGCGGCGGTGAAGGCTTTGTGATCCATATGTGCAGGCTTAATAGGGGTCATGGCCCCGCGCAATATGCCGCGTGATCCGCCAAGGCGCGTTTCGCGGTCTGTCCGCAAGATCTCGTCCATTGCCTTGAGCCGGTCGGAACCCGGGTCCATCACCCGCTCCACGTTCTGCACTGCGGCAAGGGGAGGCCGCTCAGATCCGGAGGGCGGTGAATGCAGCCCTTTTACTCAACAAGAAAGACACAGAGCACTTGGTCTCCGGTGGCTGAGAAGAGATGAGATCGGATCGAAACGGCCTGGAGGGGACGTTGGAGCTGCGCGTCCCTGCGCGGATTCAAGGGGCGCAGCCCCGCCGCGCCATCGCTGGGCCGCCCCCCGGCCCGGCGATTGGGTGAAGGCAGCACATCGCTCGGATCTCTTGCGGAAGTTGCAGATATAAAGCCCTGCAGAACACCCGTCGGATCGCCGCGCCGCGGCCCAGCGATCGCGCGGCTCCTTACATTGTGGCCGAACGTCCCCATTCAGGCCGCTTCAACCTTCCCGCACGTCGATCTACCCGGTGCAGCGCACCTCGACGCGGCGGTTGAGAGAGCGGCCTGCCTCGTCGTCATTCGAGGCGATGGGCTCGTCCTCGCCCTTTCCCGCCGCCGACATCCGCCCGGCATCGAGGCCCAGCGCCACGAGCGCCGCCACCACCGATTGCGCCCGGCGCTGCGAGAGGTCGCGGTTGTAATCCTCCGCCCCCTCGCTGGAGGAATGCCCGACGATCTGGATCGCCCCGCCCTCGGCGCTGAGCCCTGCATGAAGCTCCTCGATGATCTTCCGGCTGCCGGGCGTGATCCGGTCGCTGTCGAAATCGAAGCCGATGCCATGCACCACCGAGCCGCAGCCGAGCTTCGGCGGCTCCGGCGCGAGGCAGGTGGCAGGTTTGTCCGACGGCTCCCCGTCATAGGGTTTGAACGGCGCGCCGTTCGACGAACGCAAGCCCCGGATCGCGCCGCCCTCCGTGGCGATCAGGATGAATTGCGAAGGCACGCCCGCCGGGTCCTGCCCCAGCGCGCGCAGGATGTTGCCCTGCACCGTGCCAGAGAGCATCGAGGTGCCGTCATAGCAGCCCTTCACCACCGTGCCCGCCTGCTCGAGCTCCAGCTTCACACCGCGCCCGGCGAAGACGCCGTTGAAGCTTTCGGCCAGCGGCGCCTCCTCCTGCGTGCCGGTGCCGATGATCTCGGAGAATTCGAGGAAGCTCTTCTCCGCCTGCACATCGACCCCGCCGGAGAGCCGCAGCCGCACCCAGCGCACGGCGGGCTGATCGGGCGCAAGCGTGAGCGCCGTCACCTCGCCCTCGCCCTCATGCGCGGTAAGACTCGCCTGCGCCAGAGCGGTGAACGGCCCATCGGCGCTCTCGGCGGAGCCCAGCACCTCCACGTCGCGCACGAAGGTCTGCGAGGGGCTGGGTGTCTCGAGCACGTTGGGCACGGCGAAGCCGTCGAAGGTGGTGGGCGCGGGCAGCGCGAAGGTGATCTCGAGCGCATCCGCCTCGGTGGCGGGCTTTCGCAGGATGCCCTGCTTGGCCCAGTTGCCATCCACCGCCGCGATGGCCTGCCCGGCATCCGTCTTCAACTCGCCGGGCGCGCTGGTGACAAGCACCGGCACCGCGCCATTGGCGAAGGAAAGCAGATCGGGCCGCAGGGGCTCTTCCGCAAAGGCGCCTGTCGCCCCGGCAAGGCTCGCCGCTAGGCCAAGCAGGCCGCAACGGGCTGTCTTGATGAAATCGGTCATGTGTCTAATCCCCCTCTGGCCGCGGGCCTGTCGGGCACGCCAGCCTCTATGGGGGGAGAGGCTAAGGGGCCGGGAATGATCCGTCCATTCAAACCGTGCCGCATCCACGAAAAACGCCGCCGGTCATGCAAACCGACGGCGTTCTCGTTTACTTTTTCGCGCAACTTTATCAGAAAACCGGTTTCCACTTTTCGGGTTGCGCCTGGTCCCTCGGACGCGACCGGCTTATTTCGCCAGAGCGCTCTTGACCTGCTCGACGATGGCCCCGAAGGCCGCCGGCTCGTGCACGGCCAGATCGGCCAGAACCTTGCGGTCCACCTCGACGCCGGCCAGCGCAAGGCCGTTGACGAAGCGCGAATAGGTCAGGCTCTCGTCATGGGCGCGCACGGCGGCGTTGATCCGCTGGATCCAGAGCGCACGGAAGTTGCGCTTGCGGTTCCGGCGGTCGCGCGTGGCATACTGGTTGGCCTTGTCGACAGCCTGCGCCGCCACCTTGAAGGTGTTCTTGCGGCGGCCGTAATAGCCTTTCGCGGCGTCGGTGATTTTCTTGTGACGGGCGTGGGTAACTGTCCCACCTTTAACGCGTGCCATTGGTCAGGTCCTCCTCAGCGCGAATAGGGCATCATCGGCTTGATGATCTTGGCATCAGGCTCGGAGAGCGTGGTGGTGCCACGCGCATTGCGGATGAACTTGTTGGTGCGTTTGATCATGCCATGGCGCTTGCCTGCCTGCGCAGTCTTGATCTTGCCATTGGCGGTGACCTTGAACCGCTTCTTGCAGCTCGACTTGGTCTTCATCTTGGGCATTTCCGGCTCCTCTTTCAGTCGGTCAGAACGCGCGACTCGGCATGCCACTTCGGCCGGACGCGCGGATGAACGCGGCGTATACGCGGGAGAGGGGGAGATGGCAAGGGGGGAATGGGGCGTTGAGTGCGGACAGTCTTCTCTGGATACAGTGGTCGAGTCATTTGCCGACAGAAGGCGCGCCGCAGCTATCCGCGTTTTCTCGATCAAGGTTCCGAAGGCGTTCGTGGAGATGTTGCGTTCACCGAAAATCTTGACTGCCTTTGCCAAGGGCGTTCCTTGATACTCGGCTCGATGCCCCGAGGAAGGTTGCACAAACTCGCGGGTGTAATAATGTCCTGTAAGGCAAGCAACCAAACCTTCCGGGCTGGCTGCAAGAGGCGGCAGGACACAGCAGGTCTTTGTGACATGATAATATGCCATCCGCTGCGGCTTATCTTCGTGAAAACCAAAAAAGTGGCCGGAACATCGTTTGAGATCGCCTTGTCAAAATATTGCGGCCCCAACTGCATCATCACACCGGTGTCGAAAGACGACGAAGCCACCCGCAAACGGCTGGGGTTCCGAACGGCGCAGAATTATCTTCAGGCGAACCGGGCCGGGTTCGGTGTCGAAGGTCATCCTAATCAGACGATCAAAGGCAAGTTCGAGAACCATCACACCGCCAGCAAGATCCACGCCCAGATCGGTGACGCGATTTTTTATGGGTATCAGAAGATATCTATCTATCGAAATCCGCTCGACTTTCTGATTTCCCTATATTTTTTCAGGCGCAAGCGTGGTCAAGCCCCCTTGCCGTTCCGCGAATGGTATTTCCAGAACATGGATAGTGTGCTTGAGAATCGGGACATAGCGCCGGCAAGTGGGCCCTACGCATGCGATATAATCCTGCGCTACGAGGCGTTGCAGACCGAAATCCTAACCGTTCCGGGCTTGGCGGAAGGGTTTCTGGATACGTTCCGCGTTCTGGATGCGAAGAGGGGGTACCGGGACCCGTCCTCGCGTGATGCACGGGCGTTCTTCGCCGAGCACGGTCTGGGTGACGAGATTGAAAGGCTGCTCAGGCAAGCGGGGTAAGTAACTGCCGCGCCCGCCTCAAATGATCCCCGCCGCCACCCTGATGAATGCCTCGGGCACATCGCGCCATGTATACCCGCCCGGATGGGTCTGCGCGGCGTAGACGATCATGACGCCCGCGATCACTGCAGCGATGGTGGCGGCGCGGGGGGCGCGGCCGTCGGAATAGGCGGAGATCATCGCGGGCACGGAGAGAACCGCCAGCACGATGCCGATGATGAAGATCACGTCTGCGTCACTGGCCATGCTGCCCCCGCTCCCGCCAACCGCTGCCCGAAGCCTAGCCCGGGTCGGTCGAGTAAATCAAACTTTCCTGGCAGGGCGCGACGCGCAGGATGTTCGTCGTACCCGGCACGTTGAAGGGCACGCCCGCGGTCACCACGATCTGGTCGAGCGCCTCGGCATAGCCCTGCTCGCGGGCGGCGCGGGCGGCGCCCACCACGGCCATCTTGAAGCGGTCGAGCTCGCCCGTCATCACGCAGTTCACGCCCCATGAGAGCGCCAGCCGCCGGGCGGTGCCGCGCAGGTTGGTCATGGCGATGATCGGCACGCGCGGGCGCTCGCGGGCGGTGAGCAGCGCGGTGGTGCCCGACTGGGTGAAACAGCAGATCGCCTTGATGTCTGTGGCCTCCGCGATTTCGCGGGCGGCGGCGACGATGCCATCGGCCACCGTGGCGCGCGAGACCTGCCGCGAGGCCTCGATGATCTGGGTATAGGTCGGGTCGTTCTCCACCTCGCGGGCCACGTTGTCCATCGTCGTCACGGCCTCCACCGGGTAGCTGCCGGCGGCGCTCTCGGCCGAGAGCATCACCGCGTCGGTGCCCTCGTAGATCGCGGCGGCCACGTCCGACACCTCGGCGCGGGTGGGCATGGGGCTTTCGATCATCGACTCCAGCATCTGCGTGGCCACGATCACCGGCTTGGCCTTGGCGCGGCATTTGCGCACCAGCCGCTTCTGGATGGGCGGCACGTTCTGTACCGGCAGCTCCACCCCCAGATCGCCCCGCGCGATCATGATGCCGTCGGAGGCGGCGAGGATGTTGTCGAACCACTCCACTGCCGAGGGTTTCTCGATCTTCGAGAGAATCGCCGCGCGGCCCTTGGCCAGCGCGCGCGCTTCCTCCACATCCTCGGCGCGCTGCACGAAGCTCAGCGCCAGCCAGTCGACGCCGAGCTCGCAGGCAAACTCGAGGTCTTCGCGATCCTTCTCCGAGAGCGCAGCCAGCGGCAGCACCACGTCGGGCACGTTCACGCCCTTGCGGTTGGAGATCGTGCCGCCGGTGATCACTTCCGTCTCGGCGAAATCGGCCCCGCACTCGGTGACCCTGAGGCGGATCTTGCCATCGTTGACCAGCAGCGCCGCGCCCGGCTTGAGCGCGGCGAAGATCTCCGGGTGCGGCAGGCACACGCGCTTGGCATCGCCCGCCGCGGGGTCGAGATCGAGCCGGAAGGGTGCGCCCTCCTCGAGCTCTTCCGAGCCCTTCGCGAACTCGCCCAAGCGCAGCTTCGGCCCCTGCAGATCGGCGAGGATGGCGATAGGGCTCTGCAGCTCCTCCTCGATCTGGCGGATGATGCGGTGCTTCTCGCGAATGCCCTCGTGGATGCCGTGGCTCATGTTGAGGCGAAACACATCCGCCCCGGCCTCGTGCAGCGCCTTGATCATCTCGTAGGTTTCCGAGGCGGGCCCCAGCGTGGCCACGATCTTCACATTACGGTGGCGTCTCATCTGCTCTCCCCCAGCCTCGTCTCTTTCCTTGCGCCGGATCATCGCGGCTGCGGCCTGCCTGTCAACGGTCGCGTGTTGCGAAAGGCGGCGGCCGGGCGATTTGTTAGCGCTATCGTCGCGCTCGCGTTTATTACCCATTTCCCTTCACCGCGCAACTGTCCTAGACGGTGGGCAAAGGACATGACACCCAGATGACAGACCACCCGTTCGAGATCGAGGGGGCCGAGCGCCCTGCGCGCTGGCTCATCACCTGCGACCACGCCACCAACCATGTGCCCGCCTGCGTGGGCGGCGGCAGCCTCGGCCTCTCGGAGGCCGACATGGCCCGCCATATCGCCTATGACGTGGGCGCGGCGGGGCTGGCGCGGGGCCTCGGCGTGCATCTGAACGCGCCGGTGATCCTCACGCGCTTCTCGCGGCTGGTGATCGACCCGAACCGGGGCGAGGATGACCCCACGGTGCTGATGAAGCTCTACGATGGCACCATCATCCCCGCCAACCGCCATGCCGGCCCGGAAGAGCGCGAGCGGCGCCTGAACCGGTTCTACCGGCCCTATCACAGCGCGCTGGCCGCGCTCGCCGCGCGGCGGCCCGACACGATCATTCTCGCCATTCACAGCTTCACGCCCCAGCTGAAAGGCCGGGCGCCCCGCCCGTGGCATGTGGGCGTGCTCTACGCCGCCGACGAGCGCCTCACCCGCCCGCTGATCCAGCGTCTGCACGAGGAGGCCGACCTTTGCGTCGGGGCCAACGAACCTTATGGCGGGCATCTCCCGGGCGACAGCATCGCCCGCCACGCCATCGCCCACCAGCGGCCCAACGCGCTGGTGGAGCTGCGCAACGACCTGATCGAGACGCCCGAGCAGCAGGCCGCATGGGCCGCGCGGCTGGCGCCGATCCTCGAGGAGGCGGCGGAGCGGGCAGGGGTTTAGATCCGGGGCGCCATCGCCGGGCCGCGGCTCGGCGATGGCGCGGCTGCTTACCCGTAATTCCCCTTCACCCGCTCTTTCGTCGGGTCGAAATGCGGGTAGGGCACGACACGGGCCTTGAGCCGCTTCTGCTGCCCGTCGAGCTGGCCGATCTCGATCTCGGTGCCCGGCTCGGAATGGGTGACGCTCACCCGCGCCAGCGCGATCACCTTGCCGAGAATGGGCGACTTCATGGCCGAGGTGATCTCGCCCACCTGCGCCTTGCCGATGCGCAGGCAATCGCCCGGCGCGGGCACGCGGCCGCTCTCCACCTCCAGCCCCACCATCTTGCGATGCGGATGCGCCTTGCGCTCCTCAAGCGCCGCGCGGCCGATGAAATCGTCGTTCTTCGACTTGAGCGGCACGGTAAAGCCGATGCCGGCTTCAAACGGGTCCGTCTGGTCGTCGAACTCGGAGCCCGCGAAGATCAGCCCCGCCTCGATGCGCACCATGTCGAGCGCGGCGAGGCCGAGCGGTGTGAGGCCATGCGGCGCGCCCGCCTTCCAGATCGCGTCGAACACCTCCTCGGCGTCCTTCGGGTGGCAGAAAACCTCGTAGCCCAGCTCGCCCGAATAGCCCGCGCGGCCCAGCACCACCGCCGTGCCGTCGAAATCGTGCAGCCGCGCCGGCGTGAAGCGGAACATGCCCAGCTCCTCCACCGTGGGGTTGGCGGGAGCGGTCCAGATCACCTGCTTGAGGATATCGCGCGAGAGTGGCCCCTGCACGGCCACGTTGTGCAACTGGTCGGTCGAGCTGCGCACCCATGCGTTCAGCCCGAGCTTTTCGGCCTGTTCGCGAATCCACAAACCGGAGGTGTCGTTGCCGCCGATCCAGCGGAAGTTGTTCTCGCCCAGCCGGAAGAGCGTGCCGTCGTCGATCATCCCGCCATGCTCGTAGCAGATGGCGGTATAGGTGAGCTGGCCCACCGCGAGCTTCTTCACGTTGCGGGTGACGCAATGCTGCAGAAGCTCCTCGGCATCCGGCCCCGTCACCTCGTATTTGCGCAAGGGGCTGAGATCCATGATCGCCGCCTTCTCGCGGCAGGCCCAGTATTCTGCCAGCGGCCCGTGGTTGGGGAAGCTCTGTGGCAGCCAGTAGCCGTTATACTCCACGAAATCGCGGGTCATTTCGGCAAAGCGGGCGTGAAAGCCGGTTTCCTTGGTCTGTTCCAAATCTGCCTCCGCGGATTTCCGGTAGCCGGTGGAGCGGCTGAAGCTCTCGTCCGCCCCGTAGCTGCGCACCTGGATGTCGGTCGGGTTCCAGCCGTTCGCCTCGTCGATGTCGCAGGGGCAGGCGGTGGAGACGCAGACGAGATCGGTGAGCGCGCGCAGGAGCACATAGTCGCCCGGGCGCGACCACGGGTCGTCCATCCCCAGCGCGTTGGTCTCGTCGAGCATGGTGTTGAAGAAGAAGTTGATCGCGGGCCAGCCGCCGCGCGGGCGGATGCCGTATTGCGCGAGATCGGCGTTCATGTTGTCCGAGCAGTTCACATGGCCCGGGTAGCCGAGGTCTTCATAGTAGCGCGCGGTGCAAGCGAGCCCGAACGTGTCGTGTCGCCCGCAGGTGTCCTGCACGATTTCCACCAGCGGCTCATGGTCCACCGTCCAGTACTTCGCGAAGAGGCCGGGCGCGGGGTAGAGCGTGCCGGTGAGCGAGCGCGTGGTGGTGGGGTCGATCTCGCGCTCCAGCCCTTTGTCGAGTGCGCGCAACGAAAACGCCTGGAAATCCGAGCATTCCCGGCCCTGCACATCGAGGATCTGGATGAACTGCCCCTTCTTCACCTCGTAGCTCTTCGCCTGCCCGGGCTGGATGTTGATGTCGTGGATCGGGTCGGCCAGCGGGTCGGGCGGGGCAAGGCCGCCTTTCGCGGGGCCGGGGTTGGCGCGGCGGATGTAGAGGATGAGCTCGCTGGGGGTATCCTGCGCCTCGGGCGCCATTGGCCCGCCGGGGGCCGCGACGATCAGCAGCCCGTCGCGCTCGGCATGGAACGTGGCCATGTCACCGGGCCGCGAGCCATCGGTAAAGATGCGGATCGCCTCCGCCTTGCCCAGCTTGAAGCCCGCCTTGTCGAGCGCCTTCGCCACCTTGGCCCCCGAGGCCGAGCCATTGGCCAGCACCGAGATCACGCCTTCAGCGCGGCCCGCGCTCTTCGCGCCCAGCATGCCTGCATCCGATGTGCCATCGGGCAGGAAGAAGACAAGTTCGCCCGGCTGCAGCCCCTCGCGGTCGAGCACCGAAATCTCGTCGCCCGCGTAAACCGGCACCGCCCGCGAGCCGCCACCGGGCACCGGGTGGCGCTCGGTGCCATGCGGCAGGATCGGCAGGCCCGGCGTGATGACGCCGGCGCGTTCATAGGGCGTTTCGAATTGGGGTTTGACGGTCATGCGGGCTCCGGTGGCCACGGGCTCGGATTGAAAGGCATTATGCCGCAGCAGCCTACGCGCACAATCGGATTTGCGTCAAACGGCGGAGGGAAAGCGCATGGAGGGAAGTGGCGAAAACAGTTTCCCAACTATGATAAGCTGCCGCGTCGACGGGCCGAAGGGGCGGCCCGTCGATGGCGCGGCGGGGC
>JAVKDQ010000117.1:0-33299 GCA_040222155.1 Roseovarius sp. | reverse complement strand
CCGGCGGGCAGACTCGCTTGAATGTCATGCACATCTTACAGCATGGGAGGCTACCGGCTTCCTTGCTGCAGATCAATCTCGCGCCTGTCAGGCTCCGGCCCTGCTCAGAACGGAATGTCGTCCGCCCCGCTCACGAACTTGGCCACCACCTTCTTCGGCCCGGCCTTCTCGAAGTCGATCTCCAGCTTGTCGCCCTCGATCCCGGTAATGGCGCCATAGCCGAATTTCTGGTGAAACACCCGCTCCCCCACCGTGTGCGAAGAGACCGCCTGCGCGTCGATCACGCTCGCCTTCGACTCGCGCGGCTGGCTGAGCGGCCGCTCGCCCGCGCGCGCCTGCAAGCGCCGCCAGCCCGGCGAGTTATAGGCATCCGCCCGCGCCGCCTTCTCCTCGAGCCCGCTCTGCATGCCCATGCCCGCGCCCATGCCAGCCGCGCCATAGCCGCCGCCGTAAAGCCCCGGCGGGGTGAGCACCTCCACGTGATCGGCGGGCAATTCGTCGATGAAGCGCGAGGGCATCTGGCTCTGCCATTGCCCGTAAACCCGGCGGTTCCCGGCGAAGGAAATGGTGCAAAGCTCCTCGGCCCGCGTGATCCCCACATAGGCCAGCCGCCGCTCCTCCTCCACGCCCTTGAGCCCGCTCTCGTCCATCGAGCGCTGCGAGGGAAAAAGCCCGTCTTCCCAGCCCGGCAGGAACACGGCCGGAAACTCCAGCCCCTTGGCCGCGTGCAGCGTCATGATGGAAACCTTCTCGCCCTGTTCCTCGCTCTCGTTATCCATGATGAGGCTCACATGCTCGAGAAACCCGGTAAGGTTCTCGAACTGCTCCAGCGCCTTCACCAGCTCCTTGAGGTTCTCCAGCCGCCCCGGCGCTTCCGGCGTCTTGTCGTTCTGCCACATCTCCGTGTAGCCGCTCTCGTCGAGCACCATCTCGGCCAGCTCCATGTGGCTCAGGCTCGGGTCACCCGCGAGCCGCCCCCAGCGCCAGAGGCCTTCCACCAGCTTCGAAAGCTCCGCCGCGCCCTTGCCGGAAATCCCCTTCTCCCGCAGCAATATCGCCGCGCCTTCCAGCAGCGACACGCCATGCTGCCGCGCCGTCAGCTGGATCTTCTGCTGCGCCTTGTCGCCAAGCCCCCGCTTCGGCGTGTTGACGATCCGCTCGAAGGCGAGGTCATCCGCCGGGCTCACCACGAGGCGAAAATAGGCCATCGCATCGCGGATCTCCATGCGCTCGTAAAAGCGCGGGCCGCCGATCACCCGGTAGGGCAGGCCGATGGTGAGAAAACGGTCCTCGAAAGCGCGCATCTGGTGGCTGGCCCGCACCAGAATCGCCATGTCGTCGAGCGAGAAGGGCCGCATCCCCCGCGTGCCGCCCTGCATCGCCTCGATCTCCTCGCCGATCCAGCGCGCCTCCTCCTCGCCATCCCAATGGCCGATGAGCCGCACCATCTCGCCTTCGTCGGCCTCGGTCCAGAGCTCCTTGCCCAGCCGCCCCTTGTTGGCGGCAATCACGCCCCCCGCGGCGGCAAGGATATGCGGGGTCGAGCGGTAATTCTGCTCCAGCCGCACCACCCGCGCGCCCGGAAAATCCTTCTCGAAGCGCAGGATGTTGCCCACCTCCGCGCCCCGCCAGCCATAGATCGACTGGTCGTCATCGCCCACGCAGCAGATGTTCTTGTGCCCGCCCGCCAGAAGCCGCAGCCACAGGTATTGCGCCACGTTGGTGTCCTGGTACTCGTCCACGAGAATGTAGCGGAACCAGCGCTGATACTGCCGCAGCACGTCGTCATGGGTCTGGAAGATGGTGACCATGTGCAAGAGCAGGTCGCCGAAATCCACCGCGTTCAGCTCCTTCAGCCGCGCCTGATACTGGGCATAGAGCGCCGGCCCCTTGCCATCATAGTGCGAGGCTTCCGAGGCGGGCAGCGCCTCGGGCGTCCACGCCCGGTTCTTCCAGTGGTCGATCACGCCCGCAAGCTGGCGCGCGGGCCAGCGCTTGTCGTCGATCCCCGCCGCCTGCACGAGCTGCTTCAGCAAGCGCAACTGGTCGTCCGTGTCGAGAATCGTGAAGTTCGATTTGAGGTCCACAAGCTCCGCATGGCGCCTGAGCAGCTTCACGCAGATCGCGTGGAAGGTGCCGAGCCAAGGCATCCCCTCCACCGCCTCGCCCATGAGCCGCCCCACCCGGTCCTTCATCTCGCGCGCGGCCTTGTTCGTGAAGGTCACCGCCAGAATCTCGTTGGGCCGCGCCGAGCCGGTATTCAGGAGATGCACGAGCCGCGTCGTCAGCGCCTTGGTCTTGCCGGTGCCCGCCCCCGCCAGCATCAGCACCGGGCCATCCAGCGCCTCCACCGCCTCGCGCTGCGCGGGGTTCAGATCGTCAATATATGGCATCGGCCGCGCCGCCATGGCCCGCGCCGCCAGCGATGCGCCTTCAAAGGCGTCTGTCTCGTCATAGCTGCTCATGGCGCGAGAATAGCGCGGGACGGCCCCGATGGAAAGATGATGTTCTGCATGTGTTCCGTGCGCGGCGCGTGTTTTTTCGCAGCCCGCCCGCCACCCGGCCGGGCCCGGTGCTCAGGAGGCCTCGCGCGCCTCCGGCTCGAAGATCGTCGCAAGGTCGCAGGCGCCGCCCAGCGCGCCGGTTGCGGGCAGGTCGTTCACCCCCGCGCTGCGCCCCTGCACCCGCATCGGGCTGCTCTCCACCCAGCGCAGAATCGCGCTCTTGCTGCAGCGCGCATAGGCCACCCCCGCCATCGCCGCGACATGGCGGATCTCGTATTCGAACCGGCCTTCATAGCCGTCCTGGTCGATCATCACCACAACCGGGCGCTTGCCGGTGAGATGCGCGAAAAACAGCGCCTGATGCACGCTGTCCCGCGCGCTCGACGTGCCGTCGAGCCCCACCTCGATCACATGCTCCGGCGTCTCGCAATCCACCCGCACATAGCGCTTGGTGTCGTAGACATCGAAATAATGCCGCTCCTCCTTCTCGCTGCCGGCGAGAAAGGCGCAAAGGAGCGCTGCAAGCTGGACTTCTCCCATCGAGACACCTCGAGCGGCCATGATGTGAACAGGCCGTTAATACTTGTTAACGAAGTGTTAATATTGGGTGGCGCGTCAACACTTCAAGCGCCGCTGCGCAACGCACGGCCTCTCAACCCGCCTCCTGCGCCGCCACCGCACCGACGCGATACCGACGTGATACCGACGTTGCGCCGACAGGGCCGCCCCTGCAAAAACAGGGCGTTAACCATGATTCGCACCGAATTCCGCTTCCCGCCCCCGCGCCCGCTTGTTATCGCTTGCCCATGACGCTCGACAGCCAATACCCCTCCCTCGCCGATCTGCGCGCCCGCGCCCGCCGCCGCCTGCCGCATTTCGTCTGGGAATATCTCGACAGCGGCACCGGCACCGAGGCCACCACGCGCCGCAACCGCGCCAGGCTCGACGAGGTGCTGCTCCTGCCCTCCATCCTGCATGGCGAAATCACCTGCAGCACCGAGAAAACCCTTTTGAACGAGGCCTATAGCCTGCCCGTCGGTATCTCGCCCGTGGGCATGTCCGGCCTCGTCTGGCCCGATGCCGAACGCCATCTCGCCCGTGCCGCCGCCAAGGCCGGCATCCCCTTCTGCCTCTCCACCGTCGCCAGCCAGAAACCCGAGGATCTGCAATCGGCGATCGGCCCCAACGCGTGGTTCCAGCTCTACCCCCCGCGCGACCCCGAGATCCGCAAGGACATGCTCTCCCGCGTGAAAGCGGCCGGATTCCAAACGCTTGTCCTCACCGTCGATGTCCCCGTCGGCTCCCGCCGCGAGCGCCAGGCCCGCTCCGGCCTCACCCAGCCGCCCAAGCTCACGCCCCGCCTTCTGGCGCAGGTCGCGCTCCGCCCCGCATGGGCCCTCGGCATGGCCGGGCGCGGCATGCCCCGGATGCGCTTCATCGACGATTATGCGCCCAATACCAAGGGCTTGCCCTCCAACAAACATGCCGGCTACCTGCTGCGCACCTCGCCCGATTGGGCCTATCTGCGCTGGCTCCGCGAGCACTGGAAAGGCCCGCTCATCGTCAAGGGCGTGCTCGCCGCCGAGGATGCGCGCAAGCTCGAGGAAGAGGGCGTCGATGCGCTCTGGGTCTCCAACCATGCCGGCCGCCAGTTCGATGCCGCGCCCGCCACCATCGAGGCGCTCCCCGCGATCCGCTCCGCCACCTCCCTGCCCCTCATCTTCGATGGCGGCATCGAAGGCGGGCTCGACATCCTCCGCGCCATCGCGCTCGGCGCCGATTTCACCATGCTGGGCAGGGGCTGGCACTATGCGCTGGCAGCCCTTGGCCCCGAGGGCCCCGCGCATCTCGCCCATATCCTCAAGGCAGATCTCGAGGCCAACATGGGCCAGCTGGGAATCACCACGCTCGAGCAGGTGCGCGGCCGGGTAGTGCCCTCCAGCGTCCCCGGCCTGCCGCGCTGACGCGCCCGGCGGCCAACCCCCTGAAACCGCGCCACAATTCTCCCCGCAGCACCGGGTAATGCCCCCTGCCCGTTCGGGCAGAAAATGTCGCGAAAGGGTGATGCAACGCCGGTCGGCATTGCGGAAATGGGCGACAAATCCTACAAGGTGCGCCAACCGGCGCTGCGCTGCGGCGAGAAGCGCCCTGTTTGAATGTTTATCATGTCGGGAGCGCGGGCCAGTGGCAGACTTCAGAAAAATCCTCATCGCGAACCGTGGCGAGATCGCCATTCGGGTGATGCGCGCGGCCAACGAGCTGGGCAAGCGCACGGTCGCCGTCTTCGCCGAGGAAGACAAGCTGAGCCTCCACCGTTTCAAGGCCGACGAGGCCTACCGCATCGGCGAGGGTCTGGGCCCGGTGCAGGCCTATCTCTCGATCGACGAGATCATCCGCGTGGCCAAGCTCTCGGGCGCCGATGCCATCCACCCGGGCTATGGCCTGCTCTCGGAAAACCCCGATTTCGTCGATGCCTGCGATGCCAACGGCATCACCTTCATCGGCCCCAGGGCGGAAACCATGCGCGCCCTTGGCGACAAGGCCAGCGCCCGGCGCGTGGCCGTCGAGGCGGGCGTGCCGGTGATCCCGGCCACCGAGGTGCTGGGCGAGGACATGAACCTCATCCGCAAGCAGGCCGAGGAAATCGGCTACCCGATGATGCTGAAGGCCTCCTGGGGCGGCGGCGGGCGCGGCATGCGCCCCGTCACCAAGCCCGAGGAACTTGAGGAAAAGGTGCTCGAGGGCCGCCGCGAGGCGCTTGCCGCCTTCGGCAATGGCGAAGGCTATCTCGAGAAGATGATCACCCGCGCCCGCCATGTCGAGGTGCAGATCCTCGGCGACAAGCACGGCTCCATGTATCACCTCTTCGAGCGCGATTGCTCGGTGCAGCGCCGCAACCAGAAGGTCGTCGAGCGCGCCCCCGCCCCCTACCTCACCGAGGAGCAGCGCGCCGAGATCTGCGAGCTTGGCTACAAGATCTGCAAGCATGTGAACTACGAGTGCGCCGGCACCGTCGAGTTCCTGATGGATATGGACACCAACCAGTTCTACTTCATCGAGGTGAACCCGCGCGTGCAGGTCGAGCACACCGTGACCGAGGAGGTCACCGGCATCGACATCGTTCAGGCCCAGATCAAGATCGCCGAGGGCCAGACGCTGGCGCAGGCCACGCGCAAGAAGAGCCAGGAGGAGATCACCCTCAACGGCCACGCGATCCAGACCCGGATCACCACCGAAGACCCGCAAAACAACTTCATCCCCGATTATGGCCGCATCACCGCCTTCCGCGAGGCCAACGGCATGGGCATCCGCCTCGATGGCGGCACCGCCTATTCCGGCGGGGTCATCACCCGCTACTACGACTCGCTTCTGGTGAAGATCACCGCCCACGCCCAGACCCCCGAAGGCGCCATCGCCCGGATGGACCGTGCGTTGCGTGAATTCCGTATTAGGGGTGTGTCGACCAATATCGCCTTCGTCGAGAATCTCCTGAAACACCCCACCTTCCTCTCGAACGAATACACCACCAAGTTCATCGACACGACGCCGGAGCTCTTCCACTTCGCCAAGCGGCGCGACCGGGGCACCAAGGTGCTGACCTACATCGCCGACATCACGGTGAACGGGCACCCGGAAACGCAGGGCCGGCCGAAGCCGAACCCCGAGGCGCCCACGCCGAAAGCCCCCGCGCTCGAGGCCGATACGCCCGCACCCGGCAGCCGAACGTTGCTTGTCGAGAAGGGCCCCAAGGCGGTGGCGGAATGGATGCTGAAGGAAAAGCGCCTTCTGCTCACCGACACGACGATGCGCGACGGGCACCAGTCGCTTCTGGCCACCCGGATGCGCTCGATAGACATGATCCGCGTGGCGCCCGCCTACGCGCATAACCTGCCGCAGCTCTTCTCCGTGGAGTGCTGGGGCGGCGCCACGTTCGATGTGGCCTACCGCTTCCTGCAGGAATGCCCGTGGCAGCGCCTGCGCGAGTTGCGCGCGGCCATGCCCAACCTGCTCACGCAGATGCTCCTGCGCGCCTCCAACGGCGTGGGCTACACCAACTACCCCGACAACGTGGTGAAGGAATTCGTCCGTCAGGCCGCCGAGACGGGGGTGGATGTGTTCCGCGTCTTCGACAGCCTCAACTGGGTGGAGAACATGCGCGTCGCGATGGATGCGGTGCTCGATACCGGCAAGATCTGCGAAGGCACGATCTGCTATACCGGCGACATCCTCGACCCGGACCGCGCCAAGTATGACCTGAAATACTACGTGGCCATGGCCAAGGAGATGGAGAAGGCCGGCGCCCATGTGCTGGGCCTGAAAGACATGGCGGGCCTGCTGAAGCCCGGCGGCGCGCGGGTTCTGGTGAAGGCGCTCAAGGAAGAGGTGGCGCTGCCCGTCCACTTCCACACGCATGACACCGCCGGCATCGCCTGCGCCTCCATCCTCGCCGCCTCCGAGGCCGGCGTCGATGCGGTCGACGTGGCGATGGACAGCTTCTCGGGCAACACCTCGCAGGCCACCTTCGGCACTGTGGTGGCCGCGCTGCGCGGTTCCGAGCGCGATACCGGCATCTCCATGCCCGCGCTCCGCGCCATCGACACCTATTGGGATGCCGTGCGCGGCCAGTATAAAGCGTTCGAGAGCGGCCTGCAGGCGCCCTCCTCCGAGGTCTATCTCCACGAGATGCCCGGCGGCCAGTTCACCAACCTCAAGGCGCAGGCCCGCTCGCTGGGCCTCGAGGAGCGCTGGCACGAGGTGGCGCAAACCTATGCCGATGTGAACCAGATGTTCGGCGATATCGTGAAGGTCACGCCCTCCTCCAAGGTGGTGGGCGACATGGCGCTGATGATGGTGAGCCAGGGCCTCACCCGCGCGCAGGTGGAAGACCCGGAGGTAGATGTGGTCTTCCCCGATTCGGTCGTCGACATGCTGCGCGGCAATCTCGGCCAGCCCCCCGGCGGCTTCCCCGAGGGCATCGTCAAGAAGGTGCTCAAGGGCGACAAGCCCAACACCGAGCGCCCCGGCAAGCACCTCAAGCCCGTCGATCTGGAGGCCACCCGCAAGGATGTCTCCAAGCAGCTCGAGGGCAAGTCCGTCGATGACGAGGATCTCAACGGGTATCTCATGTATCCCAAGGTCTTCCTCGATTACATGGGCCGCCACCGCACCTATGGCCCGGTCCGCACCCTGCCCACGAAAACCTTCTTCTACGGCATGGCGCCGGGCGAGGAGATCAGCGTCGAGATCGACCCGGGCAAGACGATGGAGATTCTCCTGCAGGCCGTGGGCGAGACCAACGAGGATGGCGAAGTGCGCGTCTTCTTCGAGCTCAACGGCCAGCCCCGCGTCATCCGTGTGCCCAACCGCATGGTGAAGTCGCAAACCACCCAGCGGCCCAAGGCCGAGCCCGGCAACCCCAACCATGTGGGCGCGCCGATGCCGGGCGTGGTGGCCTCCGTCTCCGTTCAGGTTGGCCAAAAGGTGAAGGAGGAAGACCCGCTCCTGACCATCGAAGCCATGAAGATGGAGACCGGCATCTATGCCGAGCGCGACGCCACCGTGAAGGCCATCCACGTCCAGCCCGCCAGCCAGATCGACGCCAAGGATCTGATGATCGAGCTGGAGTAACACCGTGGCCCTCTCCGTCAGCCCGCTCTACGCGGGCCTGCTCGCGCTCCTCTTCATCGCGCTGAGCTTCCGCGTGATCTTCCAGCGCATCGCCACCCGGCAATCGCTGGGCGACGGCGGCGACAAGGCGCTCGAAACCCGAATCCGCGTGCAGGGCAACTTCGCCGAATACACGACCTTCGCGCTCATCCTGCTGCTCCTCGTCGAGCTGCAGGGCGCGCCGCTCTGGGTGGTCCACCTGCTCGGCGCGGCGCTGCTCGCCGGCCGGCTCGCCCATGCCTGGGGCATGAGCGCCACGCCGATGATCCTGCCCTTGCGGCAGGGGGGCATGGTGCTCACCTTCCTGATGATGGGGCTTGCCGGGCTCGGGCTCATCGGCCACGCGCTGCTCTAGGGCGCGGCGGCGCGGGGCTTTCCACGAATTTTCCCGCCTCGGCTGCATTTTCCTCTTGCAGCCCTGCCCGAGTCTTTATATCTCACGCCTCACCCAACGGATGCGGGCGTAGCTCAGGGGTAGAGCATTACCTTGCCAAGGTAAGGGTCGTGAGTTCGAATCTCATCGCCCGCTCCAATTTCTCTCCAGATCAATGAATTGCCCCTCCGGGGCCTTGGCCGTTTACGCGGGTTCCATGGCGTGACGGCAGCCCTTGGCGCGCCGCGCCGCAGCCCCTATAAGGGCGCGGAAATCAAAGCGGAAATCGACCATGCGCAAGGCGACGATCACCCGGAAGACGGCGGAAACCGATATCAGCGTCGAGATCGATCTCGACGGCTCTGGCCAGTATGAGAACGCCACAGGCGTCGGTTTCTTCGACCACATGCTCGACCAGCTCTCGCGCCATTCGCTGATCGACATGAAGGTTGCCTGCGAGGGCGATCTGCATATCGACGACCACCACAGCGTCGAGGATGTGGGCATCGCGCTCGGGCAGGCGCTCACGCAGGCCCTGGGCGACAAGAAGGGCATCCGCCGCTACGGCGCCTGCCTGCTGCCGATGGACGACGCGCTGGTGCGCGCGGCACTCGACCTGTCGGGGCGGCCCTACCTCGTGTGGCTTGTCGAGATGCCCACCCAGCAGATCGGCAGCTTCGACACCGAGCTGGTGCGCGAGTTCTTCCAGGCCTTCAGCACCCATGGCGGCATCACGCTGCACGTGGACAAGCTGCACGGCATCAACAGCCACCACATCGCCGAGGCCGCCTTCAAGGCGGTGGCGCGCGCGCTGCGCGAGGCGGTGGAAACCGACCCGCGCAAAGCGGATGCCATCCCCTCCACCAAGGGCAGCCTGTAAAACCAATGACCACGGTCATCGTCGATTACGAAAGCGGCAACCTGCACTCGGCCCAGAAGGCCTTTCAGCGCATGGCCGTGGAAGCGGATGCGGGCGAGGTTGTCGTCACCTCCGACCCCGACGTTGTGCGCAAGGCCTCCCGCGTGGTGCTGCCCGGCGATGGCGCCTTCCCGGCCTGCCGGCGCGAACTCTTCGATCATCGTGGCCTCTTCGAGGCGATGGAAGAGGCGGTGATCGGCGGCGGGCGGCCCTTCATGGGCATCTGCATCGGCATGCAGATGCTGGCCACGCGCGGGCTCGAATACGAGGAAACCGAGGGCTTCGACTGGATTTCCGGCACGGTGGAGCCCATCGCGCCCTCCGACCCGTCGATGAAGATCCCGCACATGGGCTGGAACGATCTCGTCCTCGACAGAGCCCACCCGGTCTTCGAGGGCATCGAAACGGGCGATCACGCCTATTTCGTGCATTCCTTCCACTTCAGGGTGGACGACCCCGCCTGCCTTCTGGCGCATTGCGACTATGGCGGCAAGGTCACCGCCGTGGTGGGGCGCGACACGATGGTGGGCACGCAGTTTCACCCCGAGAAGAGCCAGAAAACCGGCCTGCGGATGATCGCGAATTTCCTGAGTTGGGCACCCTGAACCGGGAGTCTTCATGCCTCCGGCGGAGGTATTTGACCCAAGAAGAAGCGGGGCGCGCGCCCCTGTTTCTTCTTGGCCCAAACACTCAGGATCCGGCGGGTGCCGTTATTGCAGACGCGTCCAGTTCTGCCCGCGGCAGATGCCGAAGACACAGCCCTGCACGGTGAGCGTGCTGCCGCTCAGTTGCATCTTCGAATTGTAGGTCTTGCCGCTGTCGGGGGCCCAGATCTTGCCGCCGGAATAGCTGCCGCCGCCATTGGCGCTCATGTCCCAGATCATCTGCTTGTTGAGATGCTCGTAGTCGGCAACCGGGTTGCCATCCTTGTCGACCGCCTTGCGGATCGCGCCGCAGATGTTGCTGCCGCATTCGTAGACGGAGACATGCAGGTAGCCTCCGGTATCGCCCGGCTCGGTGCGCCACATGCCTGCTGCCGGGTCGGCAAGCGCGGCGGTGGCGGAGAGAAGAAGGGCCGCGAGGCCCGTGATCGTCGTCTTCATGAGGTTTCCTCCCTTGGAAATCTGCGCCCAGCTTGGGCAAAGCGGGGCGCCGATCAAGTCTGACGTCGGGTCGCGTTGCAATTTTCGCGGCGTCATGCCAAAGCCCGGCCCAAGTGAGCAGGAGTTTGCGCAAGATGATCCTCTACCCCGCGATCGACCTCAAGGACGGCCAGGCCGTGCGGCTTTTCAAGGGCGACATGGAGAAGGCCACCGTCTTCAGCGACGACCCGGCGGCGCAGGCCGAGGCCTTCGTCGCGGCGGGCTGCGAATGGCTGCACCTGGTTGATCTCAACGGCGCCTTCGCGGGCGAGCCGGTGAATGCCGCGCCGGTCGAGGCGATCCTCGCGCGCTGCAAGGTGCCCGCGCAGCTGGGCGGCGGCATCCGCGACATGGCCACCATCGAGCGCTGGCTCGAGAAGGGGCTCGCGCGCGTGATCCTCGGCACCGTGGCGGTGGAGGAGCCCGCGCTCGTGCGCGAGGCGGCGCGCGCCTTTCCCGGGCAGATCGCCGTGGGCATCGACGCGCGGGATGGCCGCGTGGCCACGCGCGGCTGGGCCGAGGAGACGGATGTCGACGCGACAGAGCTCGCGCGTTCCTTCGAGGATGCGGGCGTGGCCGCGATCATCTACACCGACATCGAGCGCGACGGGGCGATGCAAGGCCCCAACATCCCGGCCACGGCGGCGCTGGCGCGGGCGGTGACGATCCCGGTGATCGCCTCGGGCGGCGTCTCCAGCCTCGACGATCTCAAGGCGCTCAGATCCTGCGGCGCGCCGCTGAACGGCGCGATCTCGGGCCGCGCGCTTTACGACGGCGCGATTGATCTCGCCGAGGCGCTGGCTGTGCTCAAGGGCTGAAACAGAGCCTTTGAGCACTGAGCCGCGCCATCGCTGGGCTGCGGTGCGGCGATCCGACAGAAATTCTGCGGCGCTTTATGCCAGCCATGTTCGAAGAAGATCCGAGCGGCGCGCTGACGTCAGCCAATCGCCGGGCCGTGGGAGCGGCCCAGCGATGGCGCGGCGGGGGCCGAAGCCCCTTGATTCCGCGCCGGGGGATCGTGC
Organism: Roseovarius sp.; assembly: GCA_040222155.1. Lineage (GTDB taxonomy): Bacteria > Pseudomonadota > Alphaproteobacteria > Rhodobacterales > Rhodobacteraceae > Roseovarius. The sequence goes on along the minus strand of JAVKDQ010000117.1, from coordinate 21,672 downwards.
TCACGCCTTCGCCAGCTCCTCCGAGCGCACCTCCTGGTAATGGTCGAACTCGGCGGCGAACCAGCCGGTGCCGCGCGCCGCGCTTGCCAGTGTTGCGTTCAGATCGTCGAGCACGGTCATCGGCAGGAGCGCGCGGAACACGTCCCACCCGGCGGCGGTGGGGTGGCCCTCGAAGCCCATCACCTGCCCCTTCATGCCCGAGATCACCGGCACCAGCCCGCCGGCATAGACAGAGGGCACATGGATCAACACCTGCGCGATGGGCTCCAGCAGGGTCATACCACTCTCGGCCATCGCCTCCTTCATCGCGTTCTTGCCCGCGAGGCGGAAGGCATGGTCCGAGCTGTCGACCGCGTGGTGCTTGCCATCGGTGAGCGTGACGCTCACATCGACCACCGGGAAGCCCTGCGGCCCCTCCGCCAGCGCATCGCGCACGCCCGCCTCGACGGAAGGAATGTAGTTGCGCGGCACCGCCCCGCCCTTGATCATCTCGTCGAAGGTCTCGCCCGCGCCGCGCGGGAGCGGCCTCACGTCGATCGCCACGTCGGCGAATTGCCCCGCCCCGCCCGATTGCTTGCGGTGGCGGTGGCGGCAGCTCACCGGCTTGCGCAGGGTCTCGCGATAGGCGGGCGGCACGTCATGCTCTTCCACCTCCACGCCGAAGCCCCCCTCGAGCTTCGCGAGCACCCGGCGGAAATGCTGCGGCCCCTGCACCGAGAGGATCGCGTGGCCGCTCTGCGCATCCTGCTCCACCGTCAGGCCCGGGTCGATCTCGGCAAGCCGTTCGAGCGCCGCCGAAAGCCGGGTTTCGTCGCGCTCGTGCGTGGGGGTGAGGAGCCGGCGGAAGGTGGGCCCGTGGGCCTGCGCCCAATCGGGCAGCGCATGGCTCTCCGCGCTCGTGAAGGCGCGGCCCACGTTCAGGTGGTCGCTCTTCATCGTGAGCCCCAGCGCGCCCGGTGTGAGCCTTGGCAAGGGCGATTTGGCGTCGAGCCCGGTGATGTTGCCGAGCGCCTTGCCCGCAAGCATCTCGCCATTGCCCACGCCCTCGCCCAACGCGCGGATCAGCATCGTCTTGCCCAGATGCTTGACGTGATCGGCCAGCGCCGAGACCGCAAGCGCCGCGCCCGCCTCCGCGAGCCGTTCGCGCGCCACCTCCACGCCCGGCGCCTCGTGGCGCAGCGATTTCATAAGCCGCAGCATCCCGTTGCGATGCTCGGCCGAGCCCAGCAGAGCGGGCACAAGCTCGTGATGCTGCAGCACGTTGGTGGCGGTGGCATAGACCTCCGCCGCGAGCGGCTGCTTGTCCTCTATCAGTTGTTCCATCAGCCCGTCGTCGAAATCCGCCAGCGCCTCGAGCAGGTGCTCGCGGGCCTCCTGCTCGCGGCGCGCCACGCTCTCGGGGATCTCCACCAGCGCCGAGGGCCTGCCCTCCTGGTATTGCCATGCCCGCTCGGAGATGAGATCGACCGCGCCCACGATCTGCCCGCCCTCGCGGATCGGCACCTGCCTCAGCGCGATGCCGTGGCGGCAATAGACCTGCAGCGCCGAAATGACTTCCGAGATGCGATCCGTGGCGGCATCCACCCGGTTCACAAAAAGAAAGCAGGGGATCCCTGCTTCTTCGATCAACCGGAAATAGGGAGCGGCGAGGACGGCGGCCTCGCTTTCCGCCCCTACACAGAGCACCGCCGCATCCGAGGCCGCGAGCGCCGGGCCGGCGGTGGCGAGGTTCTCGGAGCCGCCGGCGATGTCGATCGCGGCCCAGTCCTCCTCCATGAAGCGGAAGGTGCTCACCCTTGCGGCGCCCTGCATGTCGAGCCCCTGCGCGCGCTGCTCTTCCAGCCCGATCAGCGCTTCGACCAGTGTCGTTTTTCCGGATTGCGATGGTCCGAGAACCGTGAAGACCCGCATGTCGTTTCCTCCCTTTTGGCCAAGCCAGCATGTCCTGCTGCCCGAACAAAAGGTGCCCCGGCGAATTGGCCGACCCCTGCCTGCGGATGCTCCTGCCGCGCCCCGGCGGTCAGGGCCTGAGCGGCGCCCGGCGCCTGTTTCGCCATGGAACGGTTCGCCCAGTCTGTGTCAGGCCACGCGCATCAGTCAAGGAAACTGTTCGGCGGCCCTGCCCGGCTCAGTCCCGGCTGCGGAAGGGCGTGCGCTGCACCAGCGCCACCACCAGAAGCGGCACGCCCACGGTCACCACCGCCACGGTGATGAGCAGCCAGCCGAGCTCCGAGTAGTTGGCCACGGTGCTGATCTCGCCGGTCGCCGGGTTCCGCGCCTCGCGGGTGATCGTGTAGATCTGGTTGAGATACTTCGTGCCAAGGCTCGAGGCCGAGAGCGCGAGATTGGTGAAGGAGGCCATCACCGCGAAGAAGGTGGCCTTGAGGTTGCCGGGGGCGTTCTTGGCGATCCATGCCAGCATCGGGATCATCGCGATCTGGCCGAGGGGAGATTCGATGGCCGTGTCGAGAATGGCGATGAAGCGCGCATCGACGATGCCGTAGGTGAGCGGCGCCGTCACCTCGTGGATCCCGTAGTAGAGCCCGATATTGGGCAGCGTCAGCACCCCCGCCGCGAGGCTGAGCAGCACCACGATGTAGACGATGGAGCGATGCGCCATGAGCGGGCGCAGAAGCACCATGCCCGCAAGCGTCAGCACCGAGGTGATGAGCGAGAGCACCGAGAGAAACTGCTGGTCGAAGCCGAGGATGTCGATGTTGAACCATGTCACCCCGTCGCCCGGGCGCGGCACCGCGCGGAAGGCGAAGATGATCACCGCCGTCCCGATCAGCGTGCGCGCCTGCGCCTCCGGCAGGGCGGCGACAAGCTGGCGCATGAGCAGCACCACGATGGTGAGCGAGCCCGCGAAGATGATCTCCTGCCCGAAGGGCACGTTGCCAAGCCCCACCCCGAGGCTCAGCGCCACGAAGCCTGCGCCGCCGATGAAATACCACTTGTTGGGCTTGGTCTTCTCTTCGCGCACGTCGAGCGCGCGGGCCGCCTCTTCACGCGTGGCGCCCTGCGCCAGAAGGCGGCGGCGGGCGCGGAATTTCTGCAAACCGGCCAGAACCACGCCGGAAACCGAGATCAGCGGGATGAAGAGCGCGGCAAGGTAGATGCTGGCATAGACATCCGTCTTCTCGGCACGGCTCAGCGCCTCGATGCCGGAGAACATGTAGATGTTCATCGCCGCCACGGCCACGGTGCCCGCGATCAGCGCGAAGCGGCCCAGCGTCTGCATGGTGACATGCATTTCCTTGGCGTGATCCTCGGGCACGGGCTGGCCCGCCGCATCAACCTTCGGCACCGCCTCGACAGACATCGCATCGGCCACCGCATCCTGCAGCACCAGCCCGCAGGGCGCGATCAGCGCCGAAGTCACGTACCATGCGGTGATCGGCATCACCGCCTCCATCATCTCGGGCTGGCTCAACACGAAGAACATGATGACGAGGCTCAGCGCCACCAGCCCCGCGCCCAGCCACACGAGCGCGGCCTTCCAGCGCCAGATGATATCCACGAGGTGGCCCAGCGGCATCTTCAGTGCCCAGGGCAGACCCGCCCAGAAGGCGAGGCCCGCAAGGTAGGCCGCCGAGAGGTCGAGATAGTCCTTCACGAAGAAGGTGCCCACGATCTGCGTGACGGTGGAGAAGCCGAAGGCGAAATAGACCATCAGCGGCGGCAGGAACGACCAGCGCAACTGCCGCCCGAGGTCGAACACGACCGAATCCACAAACGCGCCCACGCGCCGCGCCACGCTCATCCTGCCTCCGGGGTTTCCCTCAACGCCGAGATAACCCTATCGCGCGAAAGAGCTATGCCGCAATGATCAAGCCACTGGGGCGGCTCAGGTTTTCAGCCACTCTTCACGGCCCGTGCCCACCGCTTCGGCGACGCTGGCAAAGCCGTCGCGTTCGAGTAGCACATCAAGGCCGCGCGCCACCCGTGCGCCGAGGGAAAGCCCCTCGTAGACCATGGCGGAATAGATCTGCACGGCGGAAGCCCCCGCGCGGATCTTGGTATAGGCATCTTCCGCCGAGGCAATGCCGCCCACGCCGACGAGCGGCAGCTTGCCCTCGGTGAGCTGCGAAAGCCGCGCCAGAACGCGGGTGGATCTCTCGAAGAGCGGCGCGCCGGAAAGCCCGCCCGCCTCGCCGCGCGCCGCACTCTTCAGCCCGTCGCGCGAAAGCGTGGTATTGGTGGCGATGATGCCCGACAGCCCCGCGCCCAAAGCCACCTCGGCGATCTCGGCCAGTTCGGCCTCGCTCAGGTCCGGCGCGATCTTGAGAAAGACGGGGATGGGCCGGGGCAGCCCCTCGCGCGCCGCCATCACGCCCGCGAGCAGGCCGCGCAAGGCCTCGGCGCCCTGCAGGTCGCGCAGCTTCTCGGTGTTGGGACTCGAGACGTTGACCGTCGCGAAATCCAGATGCGCGCCGCAATGGGCGAGCACCCGGGCGAAATCCTCGGCGCGGTCGGCGCTGTCCTTGTTGGCACCGAGGTTGAGGCCGATCACGGCCCCCTTGGGGCGCCTCGCCAGCCGCGCGGCCACCGCCTCCATCCCCTCGTTGTTGAAGCCGAAACGGTTGATCACCGCGCGGTCTTCGCTCAGCCTAAAGAGCCTTGGCCGCGGGTTGCCCGGCTGCGGGCGCGGCGTGACGGCCCCCACCTCCAGAAAGCCGAAACCCGCCCGCGCGAGCGGCCCGAGCGCCACGGCGTTCTTGTCGAACCCCGCCGCCAGCCCCACCGGGTTGGGCAGGCTGAGCCCTGCCAGCGTGGTGGCAAGCCGGGGCGAGGTGACCGGGCCGGGCAAGGGCGCAAGGCCGAGGCTGAGCAGCCTGAGCGCTGCGCCATGCGCGGTTTCCGGGTCGAGCCGGTGGAGTGCGGCAAGGCCCGCGCGCTCGACGAGGCTCATCCGAACGCCCCGCCCGCTTCAACCGGTTTGCAGCGGATGAGCCGCGAGGTGGCCACCGCCGCCTGCCGGTGAATGACCGCCTCGCGATAGCCTGCGTCGGTGACCATTTCGAGAAAGGCATGGGCCGAGGGGTAGCGCGCGATGAAACAGTGGTCCCAATGCTCGGACGCGGGCCCGATCAGCATCGCCTGCATCTCGCCCCGCCAGAGGATCGTGGCCCCCAGCCGCGCGATGATGGGCGCGGTCTCCGCGCCGTAGCGGCGATAGGCCTCCGCGCCGGAAAGGCCGCTTTCCGCCAGCGCATGCCCTTCCGGGTAGGACGACATCTCGCGCAGGCGCACGAGGTTCAGCATCTCGATGGGGTGGTCTCGGTCGAGGCCCTTGAAGAGCGTGAATTGCGGGCGCGCGGGGTCGACATGGCCCACCAGATCCTCGGGGAAGACATGCACGCCACCCACCAGCGGCAGCGGCTCCACCCGCGCGAGGTCGCTCATCCGCAAGGGCCGGTAGAGATGCGGAAAGAGCGCCCCGCCGCGCGAAACCTCCCAGCGCAGCGCCTCGCCAAGGCCCTCGGCCTCGACCGCCAGCAGCATCAGCCCGTCTTCGCCCGCGAAATGCTTCGCCGCCGTCTCGGGCGCCTGCCCGGGCGTGGAGAAATGGATGAACCCGTCGGCGAGGTCCACGGGCGCGCCCGCGGTCTCGCCCGCAGCGCGGAAGGCCTGCCATTCGCGCTGGCGGAATATCTTGAGGATCAGCATGCCAAGGGTGATGCCCCGCCCATCGGGCGAGATCAAGCCGGAAGCTTTTGACGCGCGGCGAATTTGCGGGGCAAGATCGAAGGATCGACACAAGGAGTCGCCCCCATGATCAAACGCATCGCCCTCGCCGCCCTTCTTTCGGCCACCGCCACGCAGGCCCCCGCCGACTATGTGCTCACGATCCTGCACACCAACGACTTCCACGCCCGCTTCGAGCCGATCAACAAGTATGATTCGACCTGCCCCGAGGAAGACAACGTTGCGGGCGAATGCTTCGGCGGCTCCGCGCGGCTGGCCTCGGCCATCGCCGAGTTTCGCGCCAACGCGGTCAACCCGGTGCTCTTCGACGGGGGCGACCAGTTTCAGGGCACGCTCTTCTATACCAACTACAAGGGCAAGCTCGCCGCCGAGATGATGAACCGGCTGGGCTATGACGCGATGACCGTGGGCAATCACGAGTTCGACGACGGCCCGGAAGTGCTGCGCGGCTTCATGGATGCGGTGAAATTTCCGGTGCTGATGTCGAATGCCGATGTGAGCGGCGAGCCGGAGCTGGCGGGGCGCGTGCTCAAATCGACCATCATCGAGCGCGAAGGCGAGAAGCTGGGCCTGATCGGCCTCACCCCGCAGGATACCGACGAGCTTGCGAGCCCCGGGCCCAACATCATCTTCACCCCGCCGGTGGAGGCGGTGCAGGCCGAGGTCGAGAAGCTCGAGGCCGAGGGCGTCAACAAGATCATCGTGCTCAGCCATTCCGGCTACGGCGTCGACCTCAAGGTGGCGGCGATGACCGAAGGGGTGGACGTGATCGTGGGCGGGCATTCCAACACCTACCTCGCCAATGATGACGACGCGGCACAGGGCCCCTACCCCACCATGGTGGGCGACACGGCGGTGGTGCAGGCCTATGCCTATGGCAAGTTCCTGGGCGAGCTGGTGGTGACCTTCGATGACGCGGGCAAGGTGATCGACGCGCGCGGCCAGCCCCGGCTGATGGATGCCGCCGTGCCGGAAGACGCGGGCGTGAAGGCGCGCATCGCGGAGGCCGCGCAGCCGCTCGACGAGATCCGCAACCGCGTGGTCGCGGAGACGACCGAAGCGATCGGCGGCGAGCGGGCCGATTGCCGCACCGGCGAGTGCCAGATGGGCAACCTCGTGACCGACGCCATGCTCGAGCGCGTGCGCGGGCAAGGCATCGAGATCGGTTTCATGAATGGCGGGGGTCTGCGCGCCAGCATAGATGCCGGGCCGGTAACCATGGGCGAGGTGCTCACGGTGCTGCCCTTCCAGAACACGCTCTCCACCTTCCGGGTGAGCGGCGCGGTGCTGCGCGAGGCGCTGGAGAACGGCGTGAGCCAGATCGAGGAGGGCGCCGGGCGCTTCCCGCAGGTCTCGGGCATGAGCTTCGCGGTGGACGTGACCGCCCCGGCGGGCAGCCGCATTCGCGACGTGGTGGTGGGCGGCGCGCCGCTGGAAGACGAGCGGCTCTACGGTGTCGTCTCCAACAACTACGTGCGCAACGGCGGCGATGGCTACCGCATGTTCGTGGACGCGCAGGATGCCTATGATTTCGGCCCTGACGTGGCCGATGTCACCGCCGAATACCTTGCCGAGGTTGGCCCCTACACGCCCTATACCGACGGGCGGATCAGGCTGGTGACGGAGTGACGTGAGTATTTGCGGAAAGATGAAAGCGCGTGCCGCCGCCTATCGGTTCCAGCGGCGTGTGGCGGCGGCGATGCGCGCGCCGAAGAGCCGGGCGGTGGCGAGATCTTCCGGCTCGATCATCTCGCTCTTGTCGCGCGAGGAGCGCGCCATCAGCCCGAGCCAGCTGCCCGAGGCGTTGACCGGGCCGCGATCGGGATGCACGGGCGTGCCGATCTCGTCCTGCCCCACCCAGATCATCCCCATCTGCGCGGCGAAGACGGCAAGCCGCATCAGCGCCGAAAGCTTGTCGCCCGAGTGGTAGGTGGCCACCGTGAAGCCCGCCGCGATCTTGTCGCGCCAGAGCATGTCGGGCCAGCGGTCGAGCACCTTTTCGATCAGGTGCTGGTCGAAGCCCGAGGCCGTGGAGCCGAAATAGGTGGGCGCACCGAAGATGATGGCCTGCGCCTCGTCGAGCGCCTGCCACTCGGCGGCGCCCATCCGCTCCACGTCGATGAGCCGCGCACCGCCCGCGCCCTCGGCCACGGCTTCGGCCAGCACGCGGGTATGGCCGCTGCCTGTGTAATAGGGGATGACGATGGGCGAGGTTTCGTATGCGCTGCTCATGGGCCAAGGCTGCTGCGGATCGCCCCGGGGCGCAAGAGGCAAAGCGCTTTGCATCCGGCGGGGGATGCGGCCTATTCTGCGCCCGGCAAGGCATCAAGGCGGGGCGCATGAGCAAGGTCAAGGATCAGTACGAGGCGTATCCCTATCCAGAGCGCGACCCGAAGGACGAGGCGAAGCGGCTGATCACCGGCTCGCCCTCGCTGCCGCAGGAGATCGACCACTTCCTTTTTGGCGGCAAGCGCGACTGGTCGAAGCCGCTGCGCATCCTAGTGGCGGGGGGCGGCACCGGCGACGGGCTCATCCAGCTCACCGCGCTCCTGGGGCGCTACGGCAAGCCCTTCGAGGCCACCTACGTGGACCTCTCCACCGCCTCGCGCCGCATCGCCGAGGCGCGGGCCAGGGCGCGGGGGATCGACGGCATCCGCTTCGTCACCGGCAGCCTGCTCGACGCGCCCGAGCTGGGCCAGTTCGATTACATCGACTGCTGCGGCGTGCTGCATCACCTGCCCGAGCCGGAGGCCGGGTTCCGCGCGCGTCGGGGCGCACTGGCACCGGGGGGCGGCATGGGGTTCATGGTTTACGCACCTTACGGGCGGTCTGGCGTCTACCCTTTGCAAGAGGCCTTTGCCGCGCTCTATGGCGACCTGCCGCCCGAGGCGCGGCTCAAGGCGGCAAAGCGGGTTTTCGAGCGGCTGCCCGAGGGGCATCCCTTCAAGTCGAACCCGAACGTGAACGATCACCGGAACGGCGATGCCGGCTTCTACGACCTGCTCCTCCACAGCCAGGACAGGGCCTATTCGGTTGGCGAGCTCCTCGAGGTGATGGCCATGACCGGCTGGCACCTGAGCGGCTTCGTCACGCCCGCGCCCTACGACCTTGCGCGCCTCGCCGAGCGCCCCGAGGGCATGGGCGAGGCGGAGGCGATGGCACTCGCGGAGAAGCTCCTCGGCACCATCCGGGTGCATACCGGCTATGCCTGCGCGGCGGAAGAGGCCCGCGGGCCTGCAACCGGAAAGGATCGTGCGCGCATCCCGCATCTCAAGGGCGTGCAGGCGCGGGCGCTGGCGCAGGCGGTGGCGCAGGGGCAGAAGGTGACCGTAGGGGCCGACGGGCTCTCGGAGGCGCTGGAGCTGCCGAAAGCCGCCGCCCCGCTCATCGCCGCCATCGACGGGCGGCGGAGCCTCGCGGAGATTGCCGCGCTCGCCAAGGCCGACCCGATCAGCTTCGGCGCGGCATGGGCCAAGGTGGAAGCGCGGCTCGCGCCCTGGGGGATGCTGCTCTATTCCTCGGTTCTGAAGTAACGCCATGTGCGGCCGCTTCGCCCTGACGCTCCCGAATGACGCGATGGCCCGGCTCTTCGCCGCAAGCCCGGCGAACGACCTGCCGGAGGTGCCCAATTTCAACATCTGTCCGACGAACAGCGTGCATACCGTCACCGCCGTTGACGGCGGGCGGCAGCTCCGGCCCATGCGCTGGGGGTTCCTGCCGCATTGGTACAAGAGCCCCACCGATGGCCCGCTCCTCATCAACGCCCGCGCCGAGACCATCGCCGAGAAGCCGGCCTTCCGCTCCGCGGCCCGCGAGCGCCGCTGCCTGATCCCCGCCACGGGTTTCTACGAATGGACGAAGGACGAAGAGGGCAAGCGGCTGCCGTGGTATATCCGCCGCAAGGAGGACGCGCCCATCGTCTTCGCCGGGGTCTGGCAGCTCTGGGAGAAGGGCGATGCGCCGCTCGTCACCTGCGCCATCGTCACCTGCGCGGCGAACGAGACGATGGGGCAGATCCACCACCGGATGCCAGTGATCCTCGACGAGGTCGACTGGCCGCTCTGGCTCGGCGAGGAAGGCCACGGCGCGGCAACCCTGATGAAGCCCGCGCCGGAGGAGGCGTTCACTTTCTGGCGGGTCGATCCGAAGGTGAATTCCAACCGCGCTTCGGGGGCGGAGCTGATCGAGCCGATCTAGAGCATGATGCGAGTGACATGAAATGGGCTTGAGCGGACCTTCGGCCACTACTTGAGGAGCCGCGCGATTGCTGGGCCGCGGCGCGGCGATCCGACGTTTATTCAGAAGAGTTTTATGTCTGCAACAACCGCAAAAGATCCGAGCGATGCGCTAACTTCAACCAATCGCCGGGCCGTGGGGGCGGCCCAGCGATCGCGCGGCGGGCTTCGCCCTTGAGTCCGCGCGGCGACGCGCAGCTCCAACGTCCGCCTTAGGCCGTTTCCATCCCGGGTCATTGCGCTCTGGCACATTTCACGCAAGGCAGAGCTGAACCATCGAAGGGCCGCGGTACGTCGATCCGGCGGCTGCGCGGGCGACCTTTTTGTTCGCGTTCCCGAACGAAGCCTGAGCGATGCGCTGGTGGCGACCTGTCGACAAGCTGTCAAAGGCGCGCCGATCACAAGTGGCGCTCCTCCGGTGCAAGGGGCGGCCTTGTGTCCGCACCGGACGCTTGGAACTACCCCCCCACGGCCTCCCGATACCATGCCACGATCCGCCGCCGCTCCTCCTCTTCCATGAAGGTGAGGTTGGCGGGCGGCATGGCATGGCTTGCCCCGGCCTGCAGGAAGATCGCCCGCGCCTGCCCGGCAATCTCGGCCTCGGTTTCCAGAAGCACATCTTTCGGCGCCCGCCGCACCCCTTGCCAGACCGGCTCGCGCGCATGGCACATCGAGCAGCGGCCGAGCACGATGTCATGCACCTCGGCAAAGCCCTCGGCCGACGCGAAGCGCGCCTCGCGGGGGGTCATCTCGCGCGCCGCGCTCTCCTCGTAATCGGCCTGCCGCAGGGGTGCGGTGGAGAGCCACATGATGGCGAGGAACAAGAGCACCGTCACCGCCCATGTCCAGTGCGGGCTGCCCTTGCGGGCGTGGCGGGTGTTGAACCAGTGGCGGATGGTGACGCCCATCAGGAAGACCAGCGCCGCGATCATCCAGTTCCACTCGGTGGCGAAGGCGAGCGGATAATGGTTCGACAGCATCAGGAAGATCACCGACAGGGTGAGGTAGTTGTTATGCGTCGAGCGCAGCTTGGCGATCTGGCCGTATTTCGCATCCGGCACCCGCCCCGCCTTGAGGTCGGCCACGACGATGCGCTGGTTGGGCATGATGATGAAGAACACGTTCGCCGTCATGATCGTGGCGGTGAAGGCGCCCAGATGCAGCAGCGTCGCGCGGCCGGTGAACACCTGGTCATATCCCCAGCCCATCGCCACGAGCAGCGCGAAAAGCAGGATCATGAGCAGGGTCGGCCGCTGGCCGAGGGGCGACTTGCAGAGCGCATCGTAGATCAGCCAGCCCACGCCCAGCGAGGCGGCGGAAATGGCGATGCCCTGCCAGAGCGCAAGATCGGCCTTGGTGCGGTCGATGAGGTAAAGCTCGGCCCCCGCCCAGTAGACCACCGCGAGAAGCGCCGCGCCGGAAAGCCAGGTCGAATAGCTCTCCCATTTGAACCACGTGAGGTGCTCGGGCATCTCCGAGGGCGCCACCAGATACTTGCGGATATGGTAGAACCCCCCCCCATGCACCTGCCACTCCTCGCCATGCGCGCCTTCGGGCAGGCCCGGCGCCTTGCGGAGCCCCAGGTCGAGCGCGATGAAGTAGAAGGAAGAGCCGATCCACGCCATCGCGGTGATCACATGCAGCCAGCGCAAGGCGAAGCCCAGCCAATCCCAGATGATCGTGAGTTCGTACATGCCCGCTCCCTGCCGTCGCCGCGCCAGACTAGCGAAACCCCGCCGCCTTCTCTATTGATCGAAAAAGCAGATCAGTTTCAAACGCAGCCTGAAGATCAAGCGATGGCCTATCTCGACAATATCCGCACCTTCGTTCGTGTCTACGAGCTTGGCAGCATGTCGGCGGCGGCGCGCGACCAGCGCGTTTCGGCGGCGGTGGCCTCGGCGCGCATCTCCCAGCTCGAGGATCATCTGGGCGTGCGGCTCTTCCAGCGCACCACGCGGCAGTTGAGCCCCACCGAGCAAGGGCGGCTCTTCTACCCCGGCGCCTGCAAGGTGCTCGAGGCGGTGGAGGAGGCCGAGGCCGAGATCACCTCCGTCACGCAAACCCCGCGCGGCACGCTTCTGGTGGCCGCGCCGCTCGGGCTGGGGCGCAGGCTCATCGCGCCGCATGTGCCTGAGTTCAAGGCCGCCTATCCGCGCGTCAACATCCGCCTGCGCCTGTCGGACCGCGCTCTGGATGTGCCCGGCGAGGGGCTGGATGTGGCCTTCTTCCTCGGCCTGCCGAAGGATTCGACCCTGAAGCTGCGCAAGATCGCCGATTGCCCGCGCGTGCTCTGCGCCGCGCCCGAGTATCTGGCGCGCAAGGGGATGCCGGCGAACCCGGGCGAGCTGGCCTCCGGCGCGCATGACTGCCTGAACCTCCGCTATCCCGGCGCACAGGAGTTCCAGTGGCCGCTGATGGTGGATGGCGCGGTGGAACGGATCGCGGTGAAGGGGCCTTTCGAGTCGGACGATGGCGATGTGCTCACCGGCTGGGCGCTGGAGGGGCACGGGATCATCCTCAAGCCGCGCTTCGAGGTGGCGGAGTATCTCGCCGCCGGGCGGCTGGTGCCGGTGCTGGAGAAAGCGCCGCCGGTGCCCGCGCAGCTGGGCTGCCTCTATGCCCACAGGCGGCATCAGGACCCGAAGACGCGACTTCTGATCGAATTCATGTCGGAACGGATGCGCGCGGCGTTGCGGTAGGGATAGAGCGAGGGGCGTTCGGGGTTGGATGGCCTGAAACGGTCGTTCAACAAGAGCGCAACGCGCGGGATCAAGGGGCGAAGCCCCGCCGCGCGATCGCTGGGCCGCCCCCACGGCCCGGCGATTGGGTAACGCCAGCACATCGCTCGGATCTTTCGCGGTTGTTGCAGACATAAAACTCTGCTGAACACCTGTCGGATCGCCGCGCCGCGGCCCAGCCATCGCGCGGCTCCTCACACATATGATGAACGTCCCCTCCAGACCGTTTCCAGCGTTGGCCCCCAGCCTTCGCCCCGCCTCACCCCTCGTTCAGCTTGTCCAGCCGCGCGCGCACAGAAAGCCCATGCGCCTCGAGGCTCTCGGCAATCGCCAGTGTCTCCGCCGCCGGGCCGATCGCCGCAAGCGCCCCGGGCGTCATTCGTGCCAAGGTCGTCCGCTTGAGGAAATCCATCACCGAGAGGCCGGAGGAGAACCGCGCCGAGCGCGCCGTGGGCAGCACGTGGTTCGGGCCTCCCACATAGTCGCCGATGGCCTCCGGCGTCCACGCGCCGAGGAAGATCGCGCCGGCATGGGTGATCTTCTCCGCAAGCGCCTCCGGGTCGGCCACGCAAAGCTCGAGATGCTCGGGCGCGATGCGATCCGCGAGCCGCGCCGCCACGCCCATGTCGGGCACCGTGATCACCGCTCCGAAATCTCGCCAGCTCGCGCCCGCGATGGCGCGGCGCTCCAGCGTTTCGAGCCGCGCGTCGATGGCCTTCGCCACGGCCTCGCCGAACGCCGCATCGTCGGTGATCAATATCGCCTGCGCGCTTTCGTCATGCTCGGCCTGGCTCAGCATGTCGAGCGCGATCCAGTCGGGCTCGTTGCCTGCATCGGCGATCACGAGGATCTCCGAAGGCCCCGCGATCATGTCGATCCCCACCTTGCCGAAGACCCGCCGCTTGGCGGCGGCGACGAAGGCATTGCCCGGCCCGGTTATCTTGTCGACCGGCGCGATGCTCTCGGTGCCGTAAGCAAGCGCCGCGATGGCCTGCGCGCCCCCCACGCGGTAGATCTCGTCCACCCCCGCGATACGCGCGGCCATCAGCACCAGCGGGTTCGCCACGCCATCAGGCGTGGGCACCGCAATGGCCAGCCGCTCCACCCCCGCCACCGTGGCCGGGATCGCGTTCATCAGCACCGAGGAGGGATAGGAGGCCAGCCCCCCCGGCACGTAGAGCCCCGCCGCCGAGACAGGCCGCCAGCGCCAGCCGAGCGTCGCGCCTTCGGGGTCTGTCCAGCTCTCGTCGCGCGGCATCTGGCGGGCGTGATAGGCGCGGATGCGCTCGGCTGCCGTCTCCAGCGCGAGCCGCTCTGCCTCGGGCACCTGCGCCACCAGCTCGTCGATCTCGGTGGGAGAAAAGCGCAGGCCCTCGGGGCCCAGCGCCACCCGGTCGAACCGCTCGGTGAGCTCCAGCAGCGCCGCATCGCCCCGCGCGCGCACATCGGCGATGATCGCTTCCACCACCTCGTCGACATCGGGCGAGTCTTCCCTCTTTGCGCCGAGCAGCGCGGTGAAGGCGGCCTCGAAATCGGGGGCGAGAGCATCGAGAAACTGTGGCATGGGCGCTTCCTTTCGGATGCGGTTCTTAAAATGCAATTGCTGGAGGGGGAACCGGTTTCTTCGAAGAAACCGGTGAGGAGAATTCGAATTCTCCTGCCCGGAATTTTGCAAAATTCCGCTGCGGCGTCAGTCCTGGTGTCCCGGAATGCGGCCCGAAGGCGCGCGATAGGGGCGGGTGACGTCCTTCAAGGTCACCTCCAGCGCCTCCACTTCAAGCCGGATCGCGCCATCGCCCGCCAGCGTCAGCAGCACATGGCCGGAGCACTCTTCCCCCGGCTCGAAACTCACCGAGAGGATCGAGAGAATCGTGTCGCGGTCTTTCCGGTCGATGCCCTGGCTCGACACATGCAGCACGTTATCCACCGCCAGCACCGCCTGCACGCGCTCGGGCCCGTGTCGGCCCTGCGCCGTGTCCTCCCAGCGGAAACGGTTCAGCAGAAGGGCAAAGCGGCGCTCACGGGGGCGCCATGTCATCTCGCTGGCGGGGAAGACGGCATCCTGCACCAGCGAGGAGAGCACCTGCAGGTCATCCGGGTCGAGCGCGCCCAGATGCAGTGGGCGTTCGCCGCCGTCTTCGAATCTGGCGTCTTCGGTCACGTGCCCTTCACCCTTTCGATCTTCGCGCCCACATTGCCGAGCTTCTGCTCCACGCTCTCATAGCCGCGGTCGAGATGATAGACCCGGTTCACCATCGTCTCGCCCTCCGCGGCGAGCCCGGCAAGAATGAGCGAGACGGAGGCGCGCAGATCGGTCGCCATCACCGGCGCGCCCTTGAGGCGTTCCACGCCGGTGACCCGCGCGGTGCCGCCCTGCACGTCGATCTTGGCGCCCATGCGCATCAGTTCCGGCGCGTGCATGAAGCGGTTCTCGAAGATCTTCTCCTCCAGCACGCTCACCCCCTCGGCGGTGCACATCAGCGCCATCATCTGCGCCTGCAGGTCGGTCGGGAAGCCGGGGAAGGGCGCGGTGGTGACGTTCAGGGCTTTCACCCTGCCGTTCCTGCGCGACACTTTCAGCCCGCGCCCGGTTTCCTCCACCGAGATGCCGGCCTCGTCGAGTTTCTCGCAGAAGGCGCCCACAAGCTCGATCCGCCCGCCGAGGCATTCCACCTCGCCGCCGCAGATCGCGGGGGCGAGCATGTAGGTGCCGAGCTCTATCCGGTCAGGCACCACAGGATGTGTCGCGCCATTCAGGCGGTCGACGCCCTGGATGGTGATCTCGCTCGTGCCCTCACCCTCGATCTGCGCACCCATGCGGCGCAGGCACTGGGCCAGGTCCACGATCTCGGGCTCGCGCGCGGCACTCTTCAGCACCGTGGTGCCCTTGGCGAGCGTGGCCGCCATCAGCGCGTTCTCCGTGGCGCCGACGGAAACGAAGGGAAACTCCACCACGCCGCCCTGCAGGCCCTTGGGAGCCTTTGCGTGCACGTAGCCATCCTTCAGTTCCAGCTCGGCCCCCATCGCCTCCAGCGCCTTCAGGTGCAGGTCGACGGGCCGCGCGCCAATCGCGCAGCCGCCCGGCAGCGACACCACCGCATGCCCGTCGCGCGCCAGCATCGGCCCCAGCACGAGGATCGAGGCGCGCATCTTCCGCACGATGTCGTAATCGGCCACGTGGTTGTCGAGCCGGAGGCTGGAGAGCGCCAGCACCTTGCCCTCCTGCATCGAGGTCACCTCGGCGCCGAGGCTCTGCAGCAGGGTCGTCATGGTGCGGATGTCCGAGAGCCGGGGCGCGTTGGTCAGCGTGAGCGGCTCTTCCGAGAGCAGCGTGGCCGGCATCAGCGTGAGGCAGGCATTCTTGGCGCCCGCGATGGGGATATCCCCCTTGAGCGGCCCGTTGCCCGTTACGAGTATCGAATCCATCTGTGCCTAATCCTTTTCCTGCCCCGGTTCGTTTTCTGCCTCATCCGCCGTTCCGGCGGCCTTTATCGCCCGTTCCCGCGCCTTGCGCCGGGCCATGTTGGCCTTCAGCGCGGCCTTGAGCCGTTCTTCGCGGCTCCGGGCGCCGCCAGGGGGCGCGGCGCGGTGCGTTTTATCCGACGTCTTGTTCGCCATGGGCCTTCCTAACGCAGGTGCAAATTGCGGTCCAGATATGGGTTGCACGATCTGCAAGAAGCGTCTAATGACCCCGCCATTGACCGGGCTGCTGTAGCTCAGTGGTAGAGCGCACCCTTGGTAAGGGTGAGGTCGGGAGTTCAATCCTCCCCAGCAGCACCATCTCGCTATTTTGGTTGCAGAATCCCGCTAACACCTTGAAGGGAAAGGCGGTTTTTATAGTTCGATAACCGTTTTCCCGTGAGTATCGCAGGGGCTCCGGAAAGGCCAATCGAAGCACTGTTTGCTTCATGGTCAGACTTCCATTTTCGTATATATTCCAAGGCCTTGCCAGAAATTCGAGTGATAGTTCGATAAACTCTTCAAACCTCCCCTTCGGCGGCATGATACGGCTCGCGCGATCAGCCAGTCGAATCTTCTCCCGTTCCAGCTTCGCGATGCGGTTCTCGTAGGCTGTCACGACCGTAGGGCTCGTCGCGTCGACGATCCGGTCAAGTAGACCCTCGATCTGCGCCTCTGCCTCCTTGCACTGCTTCTCTAGTGTCTTCTTGGCGCTCTCCGCTTCCGTGAGGCGCATGTTCCAGGCATCCTTGAACATGGCCCTCGCTAGGTCGAAAAGCTCACGGCTGGGCTGTAGGCTTCGCAAAATCTCCGCGAACCCGTCCTCGATTTTGGCGCGTCCGATGGATTTGCGCTTCGACGGGCAGCCGCGCGTGTCGCAGAGGTAATAGGGGTAGTGACGGCGGCAGCCCTTCGACCATGCAGCCGTCATAGGCTTCCCGCAGTCATCGCACGCCACGAACCCGCGCAGCGGAAAATCGGCGTTGATGTCCTTGCGAGCCGCTGGCCGCGCGCCTTCCTTGAGGTTTTCCTGAATCTTCTCGAACGTGTCCCAACTGATAAGCGGCTCGTGATGGCCCTTGCGCAGCCCAACGTCCCACTTGGGAACCTCTATGTAGCCCGCATAGGTCGAGCGGGTGAGCATCTTGGTGACTTTCCAGGCGCGGATTTCGCCGTTCGGCAAATCCTTCGGGAACTCGGGCTTGGTCTCCAGAAAGCGCTTAACCTCGGCCTGCGACCGAAAACGTTCATTCGCAAATCCTTCGAGAGCCTCCTGAACGATGGAGGCAAGGGGTTCGTCCCGCACGAGCAGTTTGCCGTGCGTCCGATCCGATGCGTATCTATAACCTACAGGCGCGTGAAAGACCCAATAGCCTTTCTCCACGCGCGCCAGCATCTTCTGAATTACCTGTCGCCGGTTTTGCTCGCGTTCAAGCTCGCCTTGCGCGGCGAAGATCGTCTCAACGAACTTGCCTTCCGGCGTGTCGTCGAGCTTGAAGTTCAGGCATTCAATTCGCGCGCCGCGCGTCTGGAATTCACGGCGCAGCTTGATGTGAAACTCCGTATCCCGCGCAAACCGCTTGAGATCGTCGAATACGACCACGTACTTCTTGTCCGGCTGCGCATCGAGGAAGCTCAGCAGCGCGACCATGCCAGGCCGCTTGATGAAATCGCCGCCGCCCGAGGCGTCGTCGGGGAACACGGCTTCGACATTATAGCCGTGCGCCGCCGCGTACTGGCGGCAGCGGTGTTCCTGACTGTCGAGCCCGCCGCCTTCGGTCTTCTGCCGCGTGCTGGACACGCGGCAGTAAATGACTGCCTGCGTGAACTCGTTATCGTTGTTTTTCTTTGTCATTCGACCTCCGGCTTGCCTGGCGGAGCAGGCTTCTCAAAGGGTTTAGCTGTTTCCTGATCCTTCGATATTACCCCATCGAAGGCCCGAGCGGGAGGCGGACCGTCCGCCTCGCGATCTTTTCCACAGGCTTCTTGCAGCGGATGAACGCCATAGCCCAGCTCGACGAAGGTGACGACGATGCTCCACATGGCCCGCAGAAACTCTTCTTTCTGCTCCGGCGTCAGATCGGACCCATCAAGATATTCCTGATACTTGGCAACATCGATGCTAAGCATCGGACGCGCCGAAGCCGAGAAGGCTTCCAGTATTGTTGAGGTGTTGTTGGCACCATTGTAGTGCTTCATCGGTCTCTCCGATCTCTGGTTTTCCACACCAACACCTCCTTCTATTTTACCGTATTTCTCGGTATTTCCGCAAAAAGAGGCGGGTTATTTCTTTGCTGCAAAGCCGCAATGACGGCGGCTTAGCCCATTTCGAGCCTTTCAAATCCGCGACGATCCGTTTCGTTCTGGGCTGGCCCGCCTGCTTCGAGAGCGCGCTCAACACAGCGCTTGATCAGCGTGGGTCGCGTCAGGTCGCCATGGACGCTGGCAAGACGAAGCAAGCCGCCATCGTGCTGGAGCATCACGTCATAGCCTGTGCGGTGATTGGACAGGATCAGCACGTCTTCGACCGTTTTCCGCGCGATCCGCTTCGGAAAGCGCAGGACACTGTGCCGAACGCTCACCTCGTCATCATCGACGATGACGGTGACGTGCTCGCGATTACCCAGCCAGGTGAAGAGCTGGAACGGGCCAAACTCCATGACGAGGATCGCGCCGCCGATCCAGTAGAGCGCGAACAGCCAGCCGCGCAGATTGTCGAGCGGGATATTCTGCGGTTCCGCGCGCGCCACTTCCACAAGCGCCCCGACAGCGTTCGAAAGGCCCAAGACCACGTAAGCCGCAAATTCGAGCAGGACGTTTCCATCAGGCTCCGAAGCGATATCCGGCGCATAGTGCGAGATCAGCGTGGCAATGGTCGCAAGGGCTGCCAGCAAATAGAGACCGGTGCGCTGATCATTACTGGACGGCAAACGGTGTGCTGCCTTGACGCGCACACTGTTGCTGTCCCGTGCGAGACGGGGCTCGCCATCGAGCCAATGCTTTTTGAATTCTGAAATCGTCATGCTCTTATCCTTTCTTCTTGCGGGCCTTTATCCGTTGGTGAGTTTTCTGATCAGCGGAGCCCAATCGACGGGCATCATCACGAAGACGGGGCAATTCCAGTTCGGCCCCAATTGCTCGCGCATCCCCTGAATGCCGAAATACCGGCATTCAAAGCAGCGCCCGCCTTCAAGGCAGTTGTAAGTCACCAGCACATGCGGCGTGCCGTAGGTCACGGTGACGCCGATAACTGCTGCCGTCAGCCACGTTGCGACGCGCGGCTTGAGCAGCCAGCGCAACACGGCGATAATGCGGTCGCCCGTGCTGTGCCGCCCCTCAAGGGTTGTCTGGCGCTTCGACGGTTCCGCCGTGCGCTTGCGCGGGCGCGGCGGCTTCCGGCTGACGATTTCGACTTTGATCTTGTTCATGACTTGCTCCTTGTGCCGGAGTAGCGGAGGCGGAAGACGGGCTTGCCGCCGCGCGGGTGATCACCTTCAATCGGGTTCGGATCGGCCCAGTCGCGCCACGGCGCGACATCCCAATAGCGCGCCTTTGCGGCGAGGACGGGCGGCGCGGCCTTGACGAACAGAAGCTGGCGATCATCCGGCAGCGTCATGATCTCGGGCGGCAGCATTAGCGGCACACCGCGTTCGGACGCGCTGACGCCGATCTCGTCGTCGGCGCGCTGGCCGAGATTGTAGCTGCGCGTGATGATCGAGCGTTCGCCGAGCAGCCGCGAGAGCCGCTGCGCAAGGTCGAAGTCCTGCACTGCGAAGAACTGCTTCACCTCGGACTGGCTCAGAATGATGTTCGCCGTCTCGCGCCCATAGACCTGCGCCAGATGCGAAAGGTCCTGCACGATGACCCAGACACGCACGCCATAGCCTGGCAGAAGCGTCAGCGCTTCGGCAAAGCCCGCGATCCTGCCCATGTTCGCGAATTCATCGAGCAGGAACAGGACACGCTGATTGCTGCGCTGTTCAGTGACCGCGTTGATCGCGTGCCGCGAGACCAGCGCCAGCCACATGCCGTAATCGCTGATCCGCTCGGCAGGGATCATCACATAGACGGTCGTGGGCCTGGTCTTGAGGTCTTCGAAGCGGGCATTGGTGCCGGAGACGGCATCGGCGAGCGGCCCGCCAGGCCGGAAGACCTGAAGCGCGTTCGACGCCCCGTTCCGGAAATCCTCGAACTGCCGCGCCCCGTCCAGAAACTGTTTCAGAAGCTCTTTGCCATAGGCAGCAACAACCCCATCGAGCGCTTCGGACTCCGCCATTTCGCGAAGCGTCAGGTCCAGCAGGTCGGTGTTCTTGATGATCCTCCACAGCTCCGGCAGCGTGCAGCGCTCCGGCCTGCCGCGCGTGGCAAGATGCAGTTGCCCGCCTTCGAGCATGTTGCGTGTGCCGTCACGGAAGAAACGGTTCTTGTCACCACCTTCCGGTTCCGGTTCGAGCATGAAGGCATTGGCCCGCGCCGCATCGCCCAGCTCGTGGTGACGGCGCGGATCGGCAGCCATGTCGATAAGCGGCTGAAGCGGATTGTACCGGTCGCACGGCAGGCCGTTCAGCTTCCACGGGTTCAGGAAGATCACTTTATGCCCGAAGGTCTGCTCACGGTGACGGGCCGTGATCGCCGCAAGCTCGCCCTTCGGATCGGTGACAAAGACCGAGCCGGAATAGTGCAGCAGGTTCGGGATGACGACGCTCGTGCCTTTGCCCTGACGGGCAGGCGCGACCGTCAGCAGATGTGCCTTGCCATTGAAGAAGAGCGGCACGCCATCCAGAGCCCCGAGGAACACGCCCTCGGGATCGGTCATTCCGTTATCGGCGCAATCCCGCAGATCGGCAAACGCCGCTTCGCCGAAAATGCCGGTCGGGGTTTCTGCAATTCGGTGTTCGATCCGAAGCAGGATCACACGGAACAGGTCGAGGATGCCGAGGCCGAAAACCCAGACGCCCGCGAGGAACAGACCGCCAAGCGCGAACGTTCCAACCGGATCGCTATGCGAGTCCAGCGGGACAACGAGCTGCCATGTTACAGCAGCAATTAGACCGCCGACCAACATATGGCCAAACGGATTTGGTGGCCGCTGCGAGCGCATGGCACCATCCTTCATTGAGTTGTTCTGCTGTGTGATTCAGTTGAGTCCTGGCTTGAGCGCTTTCAACAAAGAAAATGCGCCAAGGCCCGACTTATTTTCACTCGTGTAATACAAGTAGCTGAATGTACTACGTTTTGTCGCTAAGACTGATCGCAAGATGTGTGTTGTACTACAACACATCTTGGCAAGGGGGCCGCTGCGCGCCCCCGTTGCATCCCCCAGCCGGTAGCTCTTTCAGGGCATTGAGCCCGTTGCAGAGCCAGAAGACCGTATCGCCGGTCAACCACTCGCAGGGCTTGGAGACGTCCCTCTCCACCTGCACCGAACCATGGATCAAAGGGCGTATCGCCGCCCCTTGAAACCCACTCGCAAGGGAGCCTTCGGCGCTCCCCTGCACCCCATCGACTTGGCGAGCGTTCCTGCCCCCAAG
>JAVKDQ010000116.1:0-29653 GCA_040222155.1 Roseovarius sp. | reverse complement strand
CTTGCGAAAGCGCCTCGCGCGGTGCAATCAGGGCCATGGTGTTCCGCAGCTTCATGGATCAGGCGCTCGAAGAAGCCCGCGCGGCCGGCGCGCGCGGCGAGGTGCCGGTGGGCGCGGTGATCGTCGACTCGAAAGACAGGGTCGTGGCCCGCGCCGGCAATCGCACGCGCGAACTCTCCGACCCCACGGCCCATGCCGAGATCCTCGCCATCCGGCAAGCCTGCGCAGAGGCCCGCTCCGAGCGCCTGCCCGGCCACAGCCTCTACGTCACGCTCGAACCCTGCCCGATCTGCGCCGCCGCCATCGCCGCCGCCCGCGTCGCCCGGCTCTATTACGGCGCGGCAGACCCCAAGTCAGGCGGGGTCGCGCAGGGCCCGCGCATTTTCACGCATGCGCAATGCCACCATGTGCCGGAGGTCTACGATGGCATCGCCGCTGGCGAGGCGGAGGCGCTCCTCAAGACCTTCTTCTCGGAGCGCCGGTGACGCTTTCGGGAATATGAGTATTTCCGGAAAGATGAAAATCCTGGCGCGCTTTCATCTTTCTCCAAATACTCAAATCTCGATCGCCGCCATCACCTCCGGTTCGATCACCTTCACCCCCGGCAGCGACTCCACCAGCGCCTCGGCGGATTGCTCGAGCAGCGGGAAGGTCTTGTAATGGCAGGGGATCACCACCTTGAAATCGAAGAAGGTCTTGGCGGCATAGGCCGCGCGGCGCATGTCCATGGTGAAATGCCCGCCGGCGCAGAGAATGCCGATATCGGGGGCATGCAGGTCGTTGAAGACCTTCATGTCGGCCATCACGTCGGTGTCGCCCGAGACATAGATCGTGTGGCCCTCGCCCTCGATCATGTAGCCGCATTCGGTGCCGGGCACGTTGGGCCCGCTCTCGGAGCCGAAGCTCGTGGAATGGACGGCATGCACCATCGTCACTTTCACGCCGCCCAGATCCACCGTGCCGCCCTTGTTGAAGCCCACGGTCTCGATCTTCTCGCTTTCGGCCCAGAAGGACATCAGATCGTACTGCCCCACCACCGGGATACCCTTGGAGCGCGCCAGCGAAACCGTATCGACCACATGGTCGAAATGCGCATGGGTGAGCAGGATATGCGTTGCGCCCTCGACCGCCGCGTCGTGGCTCTCCTCGGGCAGCATCGGGTTGCCGCTGAGCCACGGATCGACGAGCAGAACCTGCCCGCCGATGGCGATCCTGAAAGATGCGTGGCCAAGCCATGTGATTTGCATGAAATCCTCCCTATCTGGTTCTTGGCGACACCCTAACACCTCGCGCAGCCAAGGAAAGCCCGATGGATCTCTTCGCCCCGATCGACGCCTATTGCGAGCGCCTCGGCCCCGGCTACTGGGCCGAGCCAGTCAACGCCGTCACCAATGCGGCCTTCCTGCTCGCCGCGCTGGTGATGGCCTATCGCCTGCGCGGGGCGCATCTGCCGTTGGCCAACGCGATGGTGGCGCTGCTGGCGCTCATCGGGGTGGGCAGCTACCTCTTTCACACCCATGCGCAGGGCTGGTCGGCCATCGCCGATACCGGCGCGATCCTGCTCTTCATCCTGCTCTATCTCTTCGCCGCGAGCCGCGACTATCTCCGCCTCTCCACGCTCTGGTCGCTCGGCACGGTGGTGCTCTTTGTTCCCTTCACCGCCGCCCTCCTGCCGCTCTTCAACCGCCTGCCGCTTTACGAGGCCTCGGCGGGCTACATGCCGGTGGTCGTGCTGATCGCGCTCTATGCCGGGCTTCTGGCGCGCAGCTCACCAGATACCGCGTGGCGGCTGGCCGCCGGGGCCGGTCTGCTCTTTCTCTCCATCACCGCCCGCAGCCTCGACATGCCGCTCTGCGACATGCTTCCCTTCGGCACACATTTCCTCTGGCACATCCTCAACGCGCTGATGCTGGGCTGGATGATCGAGACCTACCGGCGGCATATGCTTGCGCGGCGCGCGTACGGGCGGTAAACGCTGCGCTGACAGAAAAAGAGGCCATCCCATGTCGATCGACCTAGAGACAGCCGCGCGCGTGGCGAAGCTCGCGCGCATCCGCGTGGACGAAGACGCCCTGCCCGCGCTGGCGCAGGAATTCAACACCATCCTCGGCTTCATCGAAGAGCTCAACGAGGTGGATGTGGAGGGCGTGGAGCCGATGACCTCGGTGACACCCATGCGCCTCAAGCGCCGCGAGGACGTGGTGACCGATGGCGACCAGCAGGAGAAGGTGCTCTCAAATGCGCCCGACGCCCGCGAGGGCTTCTTCGCCGTGCCGAAAGTGGTGGAGTAGGCCATGACCCAGTTGAACACCCTCACCATCGCCGAGGCGCGCGACCTCTTGCGCAAGGGCGAGGTGACCTCGCTCGAACTCACCGATGCCTGCCTCACGCAGATCGAGGGCGCGGGCGCGCTCAACGCCTTCGTCCACCACACGCCCGAGATCGCCCGCGCGCAGGCCTCTGCGGCGGATGCGCGCCTGAAAGCAGGCGACGCGCCCGCCATGTGCGGCATCCCGCTCGGCATCAAGGATCTCTTCTGCACCAAGGGCGTGCCGAGTCAGGCCGCCTCGGGCATCCTCAACGGCTTCAAGCCCGAGTACGAATCGACCGTGAGTCAGCAGCTCTTCGATGCAGGCGCCGTGATGCTCGGCAAGCTCAACATGGACGAGTTCGCCATGGGCTCGTCGAACGAAACCTCCGTCTACGGCAATGCCGTCAACCCGTGGCGTCGCGGTAATGACGAGGCGGCGCTCACCCCGGGCGGCTCCTCGGGCGGCTCGGCCTCCGCCGTGGCGGCCGATCTCTGCCTCGCGGCCACCGGCACGGATACCGGCGGCTCGATCCGCCAGCCCGCCGCCTTCGTGGGCATCACCGGCATCAAGCCCACCTACGGGCGCTGCTCGCGCTGGGGCATCGTGGCCTTCGCCTCCTCGCTCGATCAGGCCGGGCCGATGACCAAGTCCGTGCGCGACGCGGCGATCATGCTTGAAGCCATGTGCGGCCACGACCCGAAGGACAGCACCTCTGCCGATTTGCCGGTTCCTGACTTTGAAGCGGCCCTTTCCGGGGATATCCGCGGCAAGAAGATCGGGATTCCGAAAGAATACCGGATGGACGGAATGCCCGAGGAGATCGAGGCGCTCTGGCGGCAGGGCACCGAGATGCTGCGCGACGCGGGTGCCGAGATCGTCGACATCTCGCTCAAGCACACCAAGTATGCGCTGCCCGCCTATTACGTCATCGCGCCCGCCGAGGCCTCCTCGAACCTCGCGCGCTACGATGGCGTGCGCTACGGCCACCGCGCCAAGCTCGCGCAGGGCGACGGCATCACCGAGATGTACGAAAAGACCCGCGCCGAGGGCTTCGGCCCCGAGGTGCAGCGCCGCGTGATGGTGGGCACCTACGTGCTCTCCGCGGGCTTCTACGACGCCTATTACAACCGCGCCCGCAAGGTGCGCACCCTCATCAAGCGCGATTTCGAAGAGGCCTTCCATGCCGGCATCGACGCGATCCTCACGCCCGCCACCCCCTCAGCCGCCTTCGGGCTGGGCGAGATGGCCGAGGCCGATCCGGTGCAGATGTATCTCAACGACGTCTTCACCGTCACCGTCAACCTCGCGGGGCTGCCGGGCATCGCCGTGCCGGCGGGGCTCGACAAGCAGGGACTGCCGCTCGGCCTTCAGCTTATCGGCAAGCCGTGGGAAGAGGGCGATCTGCTGAACACGGCCTATGCGCTCGAACAGGCGGCAGGTTTTATGGCAAAACCCGCGAAATGGTGGTAAACTCGCGCGCAAATAAAAGAGCAGGACAATTCCAGATGCGCATCCACATGCTTCTCCCCGTTTTTCTGGGCCTCGCCGCCTGTTCGGCGCAGGTGCCCGACAGCGCCGCCGGCGTGGGCTTCAACGATTACGCAACCTATGAAAAGCAGCAGGCCGCGGCAAATGTGCCCGCCGCGCAGCCGGTGAGCCAGCAGCCGCTCTCAGCCACTTCCGCGCCGATGGAAACCACCCCGCTCGCCTCGACCCCGCTCGCCACGGCAAGCGCTAACACCACGCCGCAGGATGACAGCGCGGCACTGGCCGCCGACACGCAGGCGGCCTTGGCGGCGAGCCGTCTCAACTCGGGCGAGGTGCCACTGGAAGCGAGTCCCAACAACCCGCCGCCACAAACCGTGACCACGCCGACCGGCATTTCGGAAGAAAACGATTTCAATGCCGTGGGCGAAGTCCGCTCGATCGAGAGCGATGCCGCGCTTCTCGCGCAGAACCGCGCGCAATACCAGGTGGTGCAGCCCACCAGCCTGCCCGCCCGCGTGGATGCCGGCCCGAATATCGTCGAATATGCCCTCTCCACCAAGCATCCGGTGGGCACCAAGGTGTGGAACCGCATCGGCATCGCCAAGCAGTCCCGCTATGAGCGCAACTGCGCGCAATACGCTTCGCCAGACAAGGCCCAGGCCGATTTTCTCGAGAAGGGCGGCCCCAACCGCGACAGGCTGGGCCTCGACCCCGATGGCGATGGCTATGCCTGCGGGTGGAACCCCGCCCCCTTCCGCCGGGCGGTGCAGGGCTGACGGGCGCGGGCGCGCTGACGGCTCTCTGGCATCCCTCTCCCAATCACGGGGCACGCCGGCAAGGCGCACGCCCCGACATGATCGTGCTGCATCACACCGCGATGGAGAGCTGCGAGGCCGCCCTCGCGCGGCTCTGTGACCCCGGCGCGGAGGTGTCCTGCCACTACCTTGTCACCGAGGCGGGCGAGGTGCTGCAGCTCGTCGAGGAGGACTTGCGCGCATGGCATGCAGGCGTCGGGCAATGGGGCGCGGTCACCGATGTGAACTCCCGCTCCATAGGCATTGAGCTCGCGAATACCGCCGCGCACCCCTATCCCGAGCCGCAGATGGCGGCCCTCGAGGCGTTGTTGCGCAGCATCATGGCCCGTTGGCAGATCGCCCCGGAACGGGTCATCGCCCATTCCGACATGGCCCCCGCCCGCAAGGCCGATCCGGGGCCCCGCTTCGATTGGCGCAGGCTTGCCATGCAGGGGCTATCCGTCTGGCCCGAACCCGCTTGTGGAGAAGTCGATTTTCATACCGCGGCCAAGGCCTTCGGCTACACGGCGGATGTGGATGAATCCACCCTCCTCTCCGCCTTCCGCCTGCGCTTCAGACCATGGGCGCGCGGGCCGCTCGACGCCACCGATGCCGCGCTGGCCACAGACCTCGCCACGCGCTTCCCCGTTGACCGCGCCAGCCCCGCCGCTTAGATGCCTCTTGCGCGGAGGGCCGGATGGCCGCGACATGTCGCAAGGCATGGCGAGGAAAGTCCGGACTCCACAAGGCAACGGTGCCGGGTAACGCCCGGCCGGGGCAACCCGAGGGAAAGCGCCACAGAAATCAGACCACCCCGCTTGCCGGGGCAAGGGTGAAACGGTGGGGTAAGAGCCCACCGCGGGACGGGCAACCGGACCGGCACGGCAAGCCCCACCGGGAGCAATGCCGAATAGGGATCGCATATGGGCCGGCCTTGGCCCCGCGATCCGGGTTGGCAGCTCGAGCCTGTTGGCAACAGCAGGCCCAGAGGAATGGTCATCTCCGGGGCAACCCGGAACAGAATCCGGCTTACAGGCCCTCCGCGCATCTCGCATGAAAACCCATCAGCGCGGGCGCGCCCTTTCCCTTCCGGAAGGGCCCCGCCCGAGTTTCCGCTTGACGGGGGTTCCCCCGATTCACAGACTTGCCCAAACGAACTCCTTGAAAACATGAGGTCTATGTGACGACGCATCTCACCGATACCGTGGCGCTTCTGGGCGATCTGATTTCCTTTCCCACCGTCTCGGAGGTGAGCAACCTTGATCTCATCGCCTATCTGGCGCATCGGCTCGAGGATGCTGGCGCGACAGTCGACATCTTCCACGACGAGATCGGCCACAAGGCCAACCTCTTCGCCACGATCGGGCCGGAACGCGACGGCGGCATCGTGCTTTCCGGCCATTCCGATGTGGTGCCCGCCAACGAGCAGGATTGGGAGCACGACCCTTTCGCCATGTCGGAGGCCGGCGGCCGGCTCTACGGGCGCGGCGCCTGCGACATGAAGGGCTTCATCGCCGCTGCCACCGCCATGGCCCCGCGCTTTGCCGAGGCGGTCAGGGAGCGGCCCATCCATTTCGCCTTCACCTATGACGAGGAAGTGGGCTGCTTCGGCGGGCAGGCCCTGATGGAAAGCCTCAAGGCCAAGGGGATAAGGCCCGGCGTTGCCATCATCGGCGAGCCCACGACCATGCGGATCATCGAGGGTCACAAGGGCTGTTATGAATACACCACCCGTTTCACCGGCCTCGCCGGGCACGGCTCCGCGCCAGATCGAGGCGTGAACGCGGTGGAATACGCGGTGCGCTACGTGAACCGCCTGATCGAGCTGAAGGATGCGCTGCGCGAGCGCGCGCCCAAGAGCAGCCGCTTCGACCCGCCCTGGACGACCATCAACACCGGCGCGATCTCGGGCGGCGTGGCGCATAATGTCATCGCCAGCATCGCTGCGGTGGATTGGGAGATGCGGCCCGTGCAGAAATCCGATGCCGATTACGTCAAGGCCGAGCTGAAGGACCTGTGCGAAAACAAGCTCCTTCCGGCCATGCGCGCGATCTGCCCCGATGCCTCCATCGAAACCGAAACCGTGGGCGAGGTGGAGGGGCTGGAGCCTGCCGACGAGAACGAGGCCAAGGAAATCATGCAGGAGCTCACCGGGGCAAACGGGGCCGAGCTGGTGGCCTTCGGCACCGAGGCCGGGCTGTTCCAGAGCCTCGGCATGTCGGCCGTTGTCTGCGGGCCGGGCTCCATCGAACAGGCGCACAAGCCCGACGAATATGTCGAGATCGACCAGCTCGACCAATGCATCAGGATGCTCGACAGGCTCGCGGGCAAGCTCGCGGCCTGAGATGCACATCGCCGCGCAACCCGTTGGAACGGCTCTCTAACCCGCGTAGCGGAAGGTGAGGTAATGCGGCCTGCGCCCTTCGCGCAGCGCCTTCTGCTCATAGCGCGTCGAGAGCCAGTCGCCCCACGGCGCGCGCCAGTCGGCGGGGCGCTCGGCCAGCCACTCGAAGCCGTGGCGCGGCACCTCCTCCAGCGTCTGGCGCACGTAATCCGGAATGTCGGTGGCCACGCGAAAGATCGCGCCGGGTTTGAGCACCCGGGCCAGTGGCTCGAGATGTTCGGGCGTCACGAACCGGCGGCGGTGATGGCGCTTCTTGGGCCACGGATCGGGGTAGAGAAGAAACGCCCGCGCGATGGAATTCTCGGGCAAAACGTCGAACATGTCGCGCACATCGCCGGGATGGATGCGGATGTTCTCGCAGCCCGCATCGCGGATCTTGCCGAGGAGCATGGCGACCCCGTTGATGTAAGGCTCGCATCCGATGAACCCCACTTCCGGGTTCATCGCGGCCTGGTGCACCATGTGCTCACCACCGCCAAAGCCGATCTCGAGCCAGATTTCCCGCTCGCCGAAGACCGGTTTCAAGTCGAGCGGCGCGCGTTCGGGATTTGTCTCCCAATCGACCGCCCCGGGGGAGAGCGCGGCCAGATCTTCTTCGAGGTAGCGCTCCTGCGAGGCGCGCAGATGCTTGCCCTTGAGACGGCCATAGAAGTTGCGCCATGGCGCGCCGGAGGGGTGGGTTTTGGAGCCTTGTGTCATCGCGTGGCGTGATGCCCCGGCGGCGGGCGGAATGCAAGTGCGCGCGATGCCAAGAGCCGCACGCCTCGGGTCCGCCCGTCGGCGCCCATGTTCCGACCACCTTCGAGCACGCCTGTCACAAACCCGATCTCAAGAAAAAACCGGCCCACATCCGAGGCCGGTTTCCTTCATTCATCGCAATCCGGCACCTGCTTTTACACAGGCCGTTTCGCCCGCTCAGATCGCCTTCTTCAGCGTCTCCACGAGGTCCGTGCGTTCCCAGCTGAAGCCGCCATCGGCCTCGGGCGCGCGGCCGAAATGGCCATAGGCCGCAGTGCGCTGATAGATCGGCTTGTTGAGCTCGAGCTGCTCGCGGATGCCGCGCGGGGTGAGATCCATCGAGCGGCGGATCGCCTTCTCGATATCGGCCGGGTCCACCTCGCCGGTGCCGTGCGTATCGGCATAGATCGAGAGCGGCTGGGCCACGCCGATGGCATAGGAGAGCTGGATGGTGACCCGTTCGGCCATGCCCGCGGCCACCACGTTCTTGGCGAGATAGCGCGCGGCATAGGCGGCGGAACGGTCCACCTTGGTGGGATCCTTGCCCGAGAAGGCTCCGCCGCCATGCGGCGCGGCCCCGCCATAGGTATCCACGATGATCTTGCGCCCCGTGAGGCCCGCATCACCATCGGGCCCCCCGATCACGAACTTGCCTGTGGGGTTCACGTGCCACACGGTCTCGTCGGTCAGCCAGCCCTCGGGCAGGACTCCGCGGATATAGGGCGCCACGATCTCGCGGATATCGTCGCTGGTGAGGTCTTCATCGAGATGCTGGGTGGAGAGCACGACGGAGGAAACGCCCACCGGCTTGCCGCCCTCGTAACGCACCGAAAGCTGCGATTTGGCATCCGGCCCGAGCGCCGGTTCGGCACCGGATTTGCGCGCCTCCGCCAGCCGCCGCAGGATGGCGTGGGAAAACTGGATCGGCGCGGGCATGAGCGCATCGGTTTCGTTGGTGGCGAAGCCGAACATGATGCCCTGATCCCCTGCCCCTTCGTCGCGGTTGTCCTTGCCGGTCACACCCTGCGCGATATGCGCCGATTGCTCATGCAGAAGGTTGGTGATCTCGCAGGTGTTCCAGTGGAACTTCTCCTGCTCGTAGCCGATATCGCGGATGCACGCGCGGGCGATATCGTCGATCCGCTCCATGTAGTCGCGCAGCTTGTCCTGATCCGTAAGGCCCACCTCGCCGCCGATCACCACGCGATTGGTGGTGGCGAAGGTTTCGCAGGCGACGCGCGCCAGCGGGTCTTCGGCGATGAAGGCATCGAGAACGGCATCGGAAATACGGTCGCACACCTTGTCGGGGTGCCCCTCCGAAACGGATTCGGAGGTGAAGGTGTAGTTGTGACGGGACATGAAGGTGCTCCATTGGGTATCTGCCGTCACGCCAGGAAGCCGTTGTGACGGGGTCGAGCCTGATTAGGCGCGGCGCGGGGGCGCGTCAACGGCTAAATATCGCGTGTTTGTCGCCTGTTGTAGAGAAGGGACGCGCCAAGCAGCAAAACCGCCAGCGCCAGCATCGGCGCATCGCCCAGCCGGGCATAGGGCGTGGGCGGCAGCGGCGGCGGCAGGGCCGCATCGCGCCACCCCGCCTCGCCGAGCGGGATGCTCTCGGTGATCTCTCCGCGCGCGTCGATCATGGCGGAGACGCCCGTATTGGCCACCCGCACCATCGGCAACCCGCGCTCGGCACTTCTGAGCCGAGCCTGCGCGAGATGCTGGTAAGGGCCGGAAATCTGCCCGAACCATGCGTCATTGGTGATCATCAGCAGCATGTCGGGCCGCCCGCCCGCCCCGCGCGTGTTCCGCGGGAAAACCCCCTCGTAGCAGATGAGCGGCAAGGCGCGGCCGAGCGCGCCCATGTCGATCGTTACCGGGCCGGGGCCGGCGGAATAGCCGAAGCCCTCGTTGGCGGCGAGCCCGTCGATGCCGAAACGGGCGAAGAAATCGCCGAAGGGCATGTATTCGCCGAAGGGCACGAGATGGTGCTTGTCGTAAAGCGCGGAGACCTCGCCTTGCTGGTCGAGCCGGATCAGCGAGTTGTAGTAACGCAGCCCCTCGAAGCGCTGGATGCCGAGGATCACCGGCCTGCCCCGCGCCGCGCGGGAGATGGCCTTGAGCGTCGGCCCGGCATTGGAGAGCACCATCGGCACGGCAGTCTCCGGCCAGACGGTCAGCGCGGGTGCCACGCCCTCCGGCGGCTCCGAAGTGAAGGCGATCTGCCGGTCATAGAAGATCTGCACGTAATCGGGGTGCCATTTCTGGTGCTGCGGGGCGTTGGGCTGAATGAGGCGGATGATCGGCGCATCCGCGCCCGGCCGGGGAGCCTCGGGCAGGAGCGGCGCGGCGGCAAAGAGCCCGACGAGCGGCGCAACGAGCAGAAGGCCGGGCAGAAGGCGGCGCGCGGCCAGAAGCCAAAGCCCTGCCCCGCCTGCGGCCATCAGCGCGGTGAGCATCAGCGTGCCGCCCAGCGAGGCCCAGCCGAGCACGGGCGTGTCGATGAGCGCATGGCCCAACTGCGCCCAGGGAAAGCCTGTGAAAAGGTGCCCGCGCAGCGCTTCCGCCAGCGTGAAGGCGCCGATGAATGCCCCGGCCCCGCTGCCCGCCGCCCGCGCCAGCGCTGTGGCCGCGCCCCAGAAGAGCCCCATGCCGAGGGCGAGGAAGAACAGCGCGAAGGGCGCCATCCAGCCATGCCGCGCGGCATCCACGAAGAAGGGCTCGACGATCCAGAAGAGCGCCAGCGCGAAATAGCCCCAGCCCGCCGCGAGGCCCAGCCAGAAGGCATGGCGCCAACTCGTCGCCGCGCGCATCAGGCCGAAGAGCGCGGCCATTGTCAGAAGCGTGAGCGGCCAGAGGTCGAAGGGCGCCTGCCCCAGCCCGCCCAGCGCGCCAAGCATGGCGGCCAAGGCGGCCTGCCAGCGCGGCCGCCACGCCATCACCGCGCGTCCCCAGTCATCGCCGGTGGCACGCACGCCGATCAGCCGTCCTTGTGACCGGGCAGCCGCACCCTCAGCCGCTTGATGCGGCGCGGGTCGGCCTCGACCACCTCGAAGACGGTGCCGGAAGGATGCTCGACCATCTCGCCACGCACCGGCACCCGGCCCAGCAGCATGAAGACCAGCCCGCCCAGCGTGTCGATCTCTTCCTCGTCGATCTCCTCGTCATCGGTGAGCGAGAAGCCGATCTCTTCCTCGAACTCGTCGAGCGGGGTTTTCGCGAGGGCCACGTAGGCGCCCGATTTCTCATGGGTCCAGTAGGTATCGTCCTCGAGGTCATGCTCGTCCTCGATCTCGCCAACCACCTGCTCGATCAGATCCTCGATCGTCACCAGCCCGTCGACCCCGCCATATTCGTCGATCACCAGAGCCATGTGGCGGCGCTCGCTCTGCATGTTCTGCAAAAGCACCCCGATCGACATAGAGGGCGGAACATAGAGCAGCGGGCGCAGCAGGGGCCGAAGCGAAAACCGCCCGCCCTTGCCGTTGAAGCCGTGCTCGAGGGCGAAATCCTTCAGGTGCGCCATGCCCACGGGGCTGTCCATCGTGCCCTCGTAGACCGGCAGCCGAGTGAGCCCGCTCTCGCGGAAGACCGTCACCAACTCGTCCTTGGTGATATCGACCGGCACCGCCACGATCTCGGCCTTG
The DNA here is from genome assembly GCA_040222155.1 of Roseovarius sp. Classification (GTDB taxonomy): domain Bacteria; phylum Pseudomonadota; class Alphaproteobacteria; order Rhodobacterales; family Rhodobacteraceae; genus Roseovarius. The sequence goes on along the minus strand of JAVKDQ010000116.1, from coordinate 18,270 downwards.
GGAATGGCCACATCCTCCACCGTCAGGCGGCGCAGGTTGCCGAGGCCCGGCGCCCCGGTGCCCGAGCCGCGCGCTGGCGGTTCGTCTTCGCTGTCGTCAGTGCCGGAGAAGGCGTCGAAGAACCGGCGGAAAAATCCACCCTGTTCCTCGTCAGTGTCCTGGCTTTCCGCCTGCGCGCCACGCGCCGCGTTAGAAGATGCGTCTGTACTGTCGCCCATTGATCCGGTCTCGAGAAAAGGTGGGGCGTGCATACACGCGCCCCGCATGCCAATCAATATGGGTCAGGCAGGCCCAGTTTGCCAAGTATCTCCACTTCGATGCGCTCCATCAAAGTGGCATCCGGGTCACGTATGTGGTCATAGCCGAGAAGATGCAACGTGGCATGCACCACCAGATGGGTGGCGTGATGGGCGAGCGGGCGGCCCGCTTCGGCCGCTTCGCGGGCGCAGGTTTCATAGGCGATGGCGATGTCTCCAAGCTCCGGGTCGGGGCCGGGGTCGGGCAGGGCGGGAGCTGCGCCCGGGGCCTCCGCACCGCGTTCCTCCGAGGGCCAGGAGAGCACATTGGTGGCCTGCGGCTTGCCCCGGAAATCGGAATTCAACGCGGAGATGCGTTTGTCGTCACAGGCCAGGATCGAGATTTCCCAATCGCCGGGGTCTAGGCCCAGATGTCGAAGCGTGGCCGTGGCGGCGTCTTCGGCCAGCACATGCAGGCCGGCCTCCTCCCAGCGGGCGTCTTCCACGATCAGATCGATCAGCATCGCTACACCCGGGCGCGTCGGAATTTCCGCAAATTCCGCAACGGAAAATTCGAATTTTCCGATCCGTTTTCTTGCAAGAAAACGGTCTTCTGATCAGACGTCCTTTTCATAGGCCTCGATGATCGCGGCCACGAGCGGATGACGCACCACATCCTTGGATGTGAAATAGTTGAAGGAGATCTTGGGGATATCCTTCAGCAGCCGCTCGGCATCGTGCAAACCCGAGGTGATGCCGCGCGGCAGGTCAACCTGGCTGCGGTCGCCGGTGATGACCATGCGCGAGCCCTCGCCCAGCCGGGTCAGAAACATCTTCATCTGCATCGAGGTCGCGTTCTGCGCCTCGTCGAGCACCACGAAGGCGTTGGAGAGCGTCCGCCCCCGCATGAAGGCCAATGGCGCGATCTCGATGGTCTTCTCCTCGATCAGCTTCTGAACCTGTTTTCCGGGCAGGAAATCGTTCAGCGCGTCATAGAGAGGCTGCATGTAGGGGTCGACCTTCTCCTTCATGTCGCCCGGCAGGTAGCCGAGCTTCTCGCCCGCCTCGACAGCGGGGCGGGACAGGATGATCTTGTCCACCCGGCCCTCGATGAACATCGACACGCCCACCGCCACGGCGAGATATGTCTTGCCGGTACCCGCCGGGCCGATGCCGAAAGCGAGTTCGTGATTGAAGAGCGAGCTGACATAGGCTTTCTGCGCATCGGTGCGCGGCTCGACCATCTTCTTGCGGGTCTTGATCTCCACCCGGCCGCCGCGGAACATCTCGAGCTGGTCGCCCGCGCAGCTTTCCTCGGAATCCGGGGCGTTGCGGGCCGCGCTGCCGCCGGGGCCCATGCGCAACTCGCGATCCACATCCGCCGCCTCCACCGCGCGGCCTGTCTCCAGCCGTTCATAAAGCGAGCGCAGAATCGCTGCCGCCTCCGCCGCCGTGTCAGCATCGCCCACGATGCTCAGCTGATTCCCGCGCCGGATGATCTGCACGCTGAGCTGGCGTTCGATTTCCGCGAGGTTGCGGTCGTGCTCGCCGCAAAGGTCGATCAGCAGAAAATTGTCGGGAAATTCAAGGGCCTCTTCATGAAGCTCCGAAGCGGCGATCGACGGGGGCAGCGCGGTGGTAGCCAAGCATTTCTCCTTGGGCCGAGAGGGTGCATAGATATGGTGCCAAGCCCGCCCGCCCGATGCAAGATAAAGGGTCGCAAATGGCGAAAGGGCGCGAAAAAAGCCGCAGGCACGAGGCCTGCGGCTTGCTGTTTCGGCAGATCCGGGCTGGCCGCGATCAGATCGGGTCGCTCACGATCGAGCCGCGCTTGAAGGCGCCGGTCGCGGTGTTGGGCGGCGCGACGCCGGAGCAGACGGGCTTGCCATACTGATCGAGCCGCTGCGAGAGATAGCCCTCGATCCCGTCGTCGATGATCCAGTGGTCGCAGCCGTTCGGATCAACCCAGATGCCGGCCTGGAGCTGGCTCAGGTGCTTGCTGTCGAAGCCGCGGTCGACGGTCTTGTTCTGCTTGTCGCCGAGGCAGCCGGTGAGCGCCATGGAAGCCGCCAACAGCGCGGCCAGTTTGATGTGTTTCATGGTGTTCCCCTCAGCGGATGCAGATGATTTCGACACGGCGGTTCTGCTGCATGCCAGCCGCCGTCGAGTTGGGCGCCTTGGGCTGACGCTCGCCATAGCCGCGCACATCGGCGATTCGCGCGCCGGTGGAGGCGGCCACGGACGCCACCGCGTTGGCCCGGCGCAGCGAAAGGCCGAGGTTGTATTCATCCGAGGCACGACTGTCGGTGTGGCCCACGATGATGTAGGAAATCGCACCCGTAGAGCGGAAGAAATTGGCGAGGTTCTGGCGACCCGCGGCGCTGATATGCGCGCTGTCGGTGGCGAAGAGCGTGTCGGTGCTCATCACCCCGCACACGTTGTGGCGCCGACACACAGGAATGCCCTGCCGCGTGACATGGGGGGTCATGTAGCCCTCCCAGCCGTCATCCATCACCCAATGCTCGCACCCGTCCGGATCCACCCAGATGGTGGGCACGTAGCGTTCGCCGACAACGGTGCGTTGGCCGCTCTGGGCCTGAACATCCGTTACCGACATGGCGACACCGATGGCGGTGGCAGCAAGCCCGCCAAGGATACCGCGTACTGTTCTCGAAAAATTCGTCACAGCCACTGTCCTCTTGATTTGACCCCCCTTTTGCCCGGGGAATTTGAGCAGAGAATCCGGGCAAAAAACGAAATTATTGTTTGAGTTTAACAAGTTTGTATACGTTGTGAAGCCCAAATCCCGGGCCATTGTCGCACCCTTGGAAACAACCTGCTTCGCGCCCGGATCGGGGAGCGAAGGGGCCGTTTGCCGATTCTCCAAGGCGGGCAGATACTTGCGGGGCGCTCTTCACGAGCGGGCATCAAAACGATGGTCCCGGTCAGAGCCTCGGGCATCCGTCCGGCAAGGGGCGGTTTTGCAACGCTCGCGGCTGTTTAGGGCGCAGTCTTCATCCCGCGCCCCGAGAGACCGCCCGGGCGTCAGGCGCCGGTGAGTCGGCCCGCGAGCGAATTCGGCCCGCTCTCCACGATCTCGACCTCGGCGATATCGCCCACCGCCACGGGCGCCTCGGCCACATGCACCGCGTGCAGATAGTCGGATTTGCCCACCATCTGGCCCGGCAGGCGGCCCGGCTTCTCGAAAAGCACCTTCACGCGCCGGCCCACCATCGCATCCTGCGCCGCGCGCTGTTGTCTCGTGAGAAGCGCCTGCAGCCGCTGCAGCCGCTCCGAGGCCACATCCGCATCCACCTGCGGGCGCTCGGCGGCGGGGGTGCCGGGGCGGGTGGAATACTTGAACGAGAAGGCATAGCCATAGTTCACCGCCTCGACGAGGTCGAGCGTGGCCTGAAAATCCGCCTCCGTCTCCTCCGGGAAACCCACGATGAAATCGCCCGACATCAGGATATCGGGCCGCGCCGCGCGGATGCGCTCGATGAGCGCCAAGTAGCTCTCGGCGGTGTGGCTGCGGTTCATCCGCTTCAGGATCCGGTCGGAGCCCGATTGCACGGGCAGGTGCAGGTAGGGCATGAGCTTCTCGCAAGTGCCATGGGCCTCGATCAGGTCGTCTTCCATGTCGTTCGGATGCGAGGTGGTGAAGCGGATGCGCTCGAGCCCGTCGATCTCGGCCAAGGCCCAGATGAGGCGGGCGAGCGACCAGTCGCGCCCTTCGGGCCCCTCGCCGTGATAGGCGTTCACGTTCTGACCCAGAAGGGTGATCTCGCGCACCCCCCGCTCGACCAGATCACGCGCCTCCTCCAGCACCCGCGCCGCCGGGCGGCTCACCTCGGCCCCGCGCGTGTAGGGCACCACGCAGAAGGCGCAGAACTTGTCGCACCCCTCCTGCACGGTGAGGAAAGCGGCGGGCGCGCGGCGCGCCTTGGGTCGGTGGCGCAGCGTGTCGAACTTGTCCTCCACCGGAAACTCGGTGTCGAGCGCGCGCTCTCCAGCCCGTGCCTTCGCCTCGAGCGCAGGCAGGTTGTGATAGCTCTGCGGCCCCACCACGAGGTCGACGAGCGGCTGGCGGCGCATGATCTCCTCGCCCTCGGCCTGCGCCACGCAGCCCGCCACGCCGATCTTGAGATCGGGCCGCGCCTCCTTCAGCCCCTTGAACCGGCCCAGCTCCGAATAGACCTTCTCCGCCGCCTTCTCGCGGATATGGCAGGTGTTGAGCAGGATCATGTCCGCGTCTTCGGGGCTTGCCGTCTCCACATAGCCCGCGCCGCCCATGGCCTCGGCCATGCGCTCGCTGTCATAGACGTTCATCTGGCATCCATAGGTCTTGATGTAGAGTTTCTTCGGCTCGGCCATGAGATGCAGGCGCCCTTCGTAGCTTGGTTTTTCGGCAGGGTTCAGAGCGGGTTCCTACAGCATCTGGCGGGGCTCTTGCAATGTGTTCCGGATTGGCCGATTCTCGGCCCCGGGCAGACAAGTGCGCGAAAGAGGCGGCAGGCTGAGGCGGCAGATGCGGTATCGCGGGTTGAAAGAGTTTCTCTCCGAGGGCGGCGCGGCGCTTGCCAAGGGGCCGATCGCGCTGATCTTCATCGAGGATCTCGTGGAGGTGAACAGCACCCTGCGCCACCATCTCGACCTCGGATTTCGAGAAGTTCTGGCCTTCACCCCGCCCGAATTCACCCTGTCCGCAGACGTGGAGCCTCGGGTGCGCCGCATAGATTTCACCGTGTCCCTGGGCGAGGATTATGTCGAGGCCGTCAATACATTGATCGGCGCCGCGCCGGGGCTCTGGTTCTACTACGCGTTCAACGCCGAATACCTCTTCTACCCCTTCTGCGAAACGCGCACCGTGGGCGAGTTGCTGGCCTTCCACGCGGAGGAGCGGCGGGATGCCATGCTCACCTATGTGATCGACATCTACGCGCGCGACCTCGGCGCACACCAGAACGCCGTATCCATCGAAGACGCGCATCTCGACCGTTCGGGCTATTACGCGCTGGCCCGGCTCGACCCGGAGACGAACCACCCCCGCGAGCGCCAGCTCGATTTCTTCGGCGGCCTGCGCTGGCGCTACGAGGAGCACATTCCGCCCGCGCGCCGCAAGATAGACAGGATCGCGCTCTTTCGTGCCAAGCCGGGGCTGAAGCTGCGCGAGGATCACACTTTCTCGGAAGAGGAATACAACACCTATGCCTGCCCGTGGCACAACAACCTCACGGCGGCCATCGCCTCTTTCCGCACCGCCAAGGCGCTGAAGAGCAACCCGGGCTCCACCTTCGACATCCACGGCTTCCACTGGCACAACTCCACCCCGTTCGAGTGGCATTCGCGGCAATTGCTCGATCTGGGGCTGATGGAGCCGGGGCAGTGGTTCTGAGTCCGGGTTGCGGGCGCAGCCCGCTCCTGAGCCCGAACCGGCCCGCGCGGTGCGGCGTTGCCTAGACCATGCTTGCGTCGAACGCTCCGTGCCCGAGCCTCAGCTCGTCCACTTGAGAAGCCAGCGGGTGATGGCGTTGTATTCGTCCGGAGACCTAATGCCGCTCGCCGCAGGGCCGGAGGGGCGCCAGATACCGCTCAGGCTGTCCTCGCCCTCGATGAGCCCATGCGCGGCAACGGCCGTCTCTTGCATCCAGTCATGCACCGGCGGGGCGAGCGCCCTGTCCTGCCAGATGGCATAGAGCGAGAGCACCACCAGCGCCATGAGCACTCGCCGCGCCCAGGCGCGCGCCCGGCCCGAGCGCGCCTTTCGCCCGGTTTCGCGGCTCTCCTCGCCGTATTTCTCTCTGGCCCGTTCGATGTAATCCATCCCGCCACCATAAAGGCCGGGAATGGCGAAAATACGGCGCGTTTTGGTCAGAGATTCTCGGCCTGCGGCATGCCCAGCACATGGAAGCCGCCATCCACGCGGATGATCTCGCCCGTGGTATAGGCGCCCGCCGGAGAGGCCAGATACACCGCCGTGCCGCCCACCGCCTCGAGCGTGGCATTGGAGCGCAGGGGCGCGTTTTCCTCGGTATGGCGGAAGGTGCGGCGCGCGCCGCCGATGGCCGCGCCCGCGAGCGTCTTCATCGGCCCGGGCGAGATGGCGTTGACGCGAATCTTGTCGGGCCCCAGATCGTTGGCCAGGTAGCGCGTGGTGGCCTCCAGTGCCGCCTTCGCCACCCCCATCACGTTGTAATTGGGCGCCACGCGGTTCGAGCCCTGATAGGTGAGCGTGATGAGCGTGCCACCCTTCTGCTTCATCAGCGGATAGGCGCGGCGGGCGACCTCGATGAAGGAATAGCAGGAGATATCCATCGAGTGCTTGAAGTTCTGCCGCGAGGTGTTGAGAAAGCGGCCCGTCAGCTCCGACTTGTCGGAATAGGCGATCGCATGCACGAGAAAATCTATCGTCGGCCAGCGCTCGGCGAGGTGCTTGAAGCCGGCATCGAGCGAGGCCTCGTCGGTGACATCCATATCCACCAGAAGGTCAGAGCCCAGTTGCCCCGCGAGCGGCTCAACGCGCTTGCAGAAGGCTTCGCCCTGATAGGAGAAGGCCAGCTCCGCGCCAGCCGCATGCATCGCCTTGGCGATCCCCCAGGCGATGGAGCGATCATTGGCCACACCCATCACCAGCCCGCGCATGCCCGTCATCGAATTCGTCATCTGAATGTCACCCGTGGTATTTGCTGAGCAGCATCGAGCCGTTGGTGCCGCCGAAGCCGAAGGAGTTGGTCATCACCGTGTCGAGCCCTGCATTGTCGGCACGAGCCGTGGCGATCTCGGCGGGCTGGATCGTCTCGTCAAGCGTTTCCACGTTGATCGAGGGAATGATGAAATCGTTGTCGAGCGCGAGCAGGCAGAAGATCGCCTCGAGCGCCCCGGCCGCGCCCTGCGCGTGGCCCGTCATCGACTTGGTCGAGGAGATCGGCGGCACATGGCCCTCGCCGAAGATGCGCCGCACGGCCTGAACCTCGCCCGCGTCGCCCACCGGCGTGGAGGTGCCATGCGCGTTGATGTAGCCCACCTTGCGCTCGTTGCCGAGCTGGCCCAGCGCAAGGCGCATGGCGCGCTCGCCGCCCTCGCCCGAGGGTGCCACCATGTCATGCCCGTCGGAGGTGGCGGCGTAGCCCGTGACCTCGGCATAGATCTTCGCGCCCCGCGCCTTGGCGTGCTCGAGATCTTCCAACACCACCATGCCGCCGCCGCCGGAAATCACGAAGCCATCGCGTGCGGCGTCGAAGGCGCGCGAGGCCTTCTCCGGCGTGTCGTTGAACTTCGAGCTCATCGCGCCCATCGCGTCGAAAAGGCAGGAGAGTGTCCAGTCGAGCTCCTCGCCGCCGCCCGCGAACATCACGTCCTGCTTGCCCATCATGATCTGCTCTGCGGCATTGCCGATGCAATGCAGCGAGGTCGAGCAGGCGGAGGTGATCGAATAATTGATACCCTTGATGCGGAACGCTGTGGACAGGTTGGCCGACACGGTTGAACACATGCATTTCGGCACCGCGAAGGGCCCGATGCGCTTGGTGCCGCCGGTCTTCAGAACGGTCTCGTGCGCGCTGAGCATGGCCGAGGTCGAGGGCCCGCCCGAGCCCGCCACGAGCCCGGTGCGCGGGTTCACGATATCGCTCTCTTCGAGGCCGCTATCGGCGATGGCCTGCTCCATGGCGATATGCGCATAGGCCGCGCCCGGCCCCATGAAGCGCAACGTGCGCTTGTCGATATGCTCGGAAGGGTCGATCTTCAGCGTGCCCGCCACGCGCGAGCGGAAGCCATGCTCGGCCATCTCCTCGCTGGCGACGATGCCGGAGCGGCCCTCCTTCAGCGAGGCCAGCACTTCCTGAGCGTTGTTCCCGATGCTGGAGACGATGCCCAGCCCGGTGACGACGACACGACGCATTTGCGCACTCCCTATATTCTGGCCAATTTTCCGGTCCGCCCCTGTGTAGGGCAGCAGGAAAAACGGGGCAAGCGGTTAAGGGGGAGCGTGAAGCAGGCGCCGTGTCATCGCAAGGCCGTGGCGCGCAAGGGCCGCCCGATCGGCAGGCCGTGGCGCGGCCCGCCGGCCATCTCGCCCTCAGCTCTCGGAGAGCGCCACCTTCATGTCCTTCACCTGGTAGATCACCTCGCCATCGGCCTCCACCCGGCCATCGGCCACGCCCATCGTCAGCCGTCGCGTCTGCACCGCCTTGGTGAAATCGACGTAATAGGTGAGCATCTTGCGGTCGGGGCGCACCATGCCGGTGAGCTTCACCTCGCCGACGCCCAGCGCGTAGCCGCGCCCGGCCCATCCGCGCCAGCCGAGGTTGAAGCCGGTGAGTTGCCAGAGCCCGTCGAGCCCGAGACAGCCCGGCATGATCGGGTTGCCGGGAAAGTGGCATTGAAAGAACCACAGGTCGGGCTTGATGTCGAACTCGGCCACGACATGCCCCTTGCCATGGGTCCCGCCATCGCCGGAGATGTCGGTGATCCGGTCCATCATCAGCATCGGCGGCTCGGGCAACTGCGCGTTTCCCGGGCCGAAAAGCTCGCCACGGGCGCATTTCAGAAGGTCGTCGCGGTCGAAGCTGCGCGGGTAATCGGCCATGTAGGGCAGACCTTTCCTTGTTGGGTCTCGTGCGTTGATCTCTCATCTATCACCGCCGCCTTCGCGCGTGCAAGCCCGTGCGGCGCGGCCCCGCCCCGGCAAAGCTGCTGGAATCTGTTTGAAATCCGCCCCCGGCAACGCTTATATTATGCCGAAGACAGAGGTATGGCATGACCGAGACGCAGGCGTATCAACGTGCATCGAACTGGCTCGCCGGTGCGGGGCTAAGGCCCACGCGGCAGCGCATGGCGCTTGCCAAGGCGCTGGTGGGTGACGGCAAGCACCGCCACTTCACCGCCGAGAGCCTTTACGCGGCCGTGCAGGACCGCGCCGAGAGCGTGTCTCTGGCCACGGTCTACAACACTGTGCGCGCCTTCTGCGATGCCGGCCTCGTGCAGGAAGTGACCGTGGAAGGCGCGAAGAGCTTTTTCGACACCAACACCCACGATCACCCGCATTTCTTCTGGGAAGACGACCAGCGCCTGACGGATGCCCCCGCCGACCAGCTCGAGATCACCCGCCTGCCCGAAGCCCCCGAAGGGGCCGAGGTGGCGAGCGTCGATGTGGTGATCCGGCTCCGCCGCAAACCCGGCTGATCCGTTTACCCGTCCATTCCGCAAAGAGGGAGCCGCCCGATGCGCGCCGTCTGGTATGAACGCTTTGGCCCCGCCGAGGAGGTCCTCGAGCTCGGAGAGGTCGAGACACCCGCCCCCGGCCCAGGCGAGGTGCTGGTGCGGCTCACCTTCTCCGGCGTGAACCCCTCCGATGCCAAGGCCCGCGCCGGCAGCCGGCCCGGGGTGACCAAACCGCCCTTCCCCCGAATCATCCCGCATTCCGACGGTGCCGGCGTGATCGAGGCCGTGGGCGAAGGCGTGGACCGAGCCCGCGTGGGCGAGCGCGTCTGGATCTGGAATGGCCAGTGGCAACGCCCCTTCGGCACGGCGGCGGAGATGATCGCCCTGCCCGCCACGCAGGCCGTCACGCTCCCCGACGGCGTGAGCGAGGAGGTGGGCGCAACACTCGGCATCCCCGGCCTCACCGCCGCGCAAACGGTCTTCGGCGGCGGCGACATCTCGGGCCAGACGCTGCTGGTGAGCGGCGGCGCGGGCTCGGTGGGCCACAATGCCGTGCAGCTTGCCCGCTGGGGCGGCGCGCGGGTGCTGGCCACTTGCTCGGAACACGCCATCGAGAGTGTGCGCGCGGCGGGCGCCGACGAGGCCTTCGCCTATACCGATCCCGATCTGGCCGAGAAGATCCTCGAGGCCACGGGCGGCAAGGGGATAGACCGCGCGGTGGAGGTGGAATTCGGCCAGAACGCCGAGCTTCTCACGCAGGTCATGCGCCCCTTGGGCACCGTCGCCGCCTATGGCTCGGGCAAGGACATGACGCCCACCCTCCCCTTCGGCGGGTTTCTCTTCACGGCTCTCAAGATCGACATCACGCTGATCTACATCCTGCCGGAAGGGCCACGGATAGAGGCCATCGGCAAGCTCCACGCCGCGCTTCAGGCAGGCGCGCTCACCCCGGAGATCGACAGCACCATGCCGCTCGCCGCCTGCGCCGCCGCGCAGGAGCGGGTCATGACGCCGGGCCGCGCGGGCGCCGTGCTGCTGGAGATGGGCTGAGGCACAGAGAGGATCCGGCGCCCTCCCGCGACGAACACATCACGACAAGTCGATGCGCCTCTGGCGGCAGATCACGCGCCCCCGCGCGGGTCTACGTCATGCCGGAGGCATAACTCCGACATGACGAAGAGAGAGAACTCAGGCGATCTCGACCAGTTCGATGTTGAAGGTCAGATCCTTGCCCGCGAGCGGGTGATTGGCGTCAAGCGTCACCTTCTCGTCGGTCACCTCGATCACCGTCACCGGCATCACCTGCCCCTGCGGCGTCTGCACCTGAAGCTGGGTGCCGAGGTCGAGCGGGATGTCGTCGGGGATGTTGTCGCGCGGCACTTCCTGGCGCGCATCCGGGTCCACCTGGCCATAGGCGTCATCCGCGGGCACGCTCACTTCCTTCTTCTCGCCCACCGCCATACCGGGCAGCGCGGCGTCGAGGCCGGGGATGATCTGGCCGGAGCCAACGTTGAATTACAGCGGGTCGCGGCCTTCGCTGCTGTCGAAGACAGAGCCATCGGCCAGCGTGCCGGTGTAATGAATACGAACGGTGTTGCCCTGTTCTACTTGGGTCATGAAGCATCCAGTTCTGTAAGGGGGTGAATTTTCAAGGCCGCGTTCTGCGCGGGTTCTTGACCTACGGGCTTAGGCTAACAAGGCCGTGCGCAAAGTGCAATTGACCCGTTCCCCGTGCGGGCGCAGACACGCGGCAACGGGGGTTCCCCCCCTGCGCGAACCATGCCAGATTGCCGCCGAGGAGAGACACGCCATGCCCATCACCACCTGCGTCTTCGACGCCTACGGCACGCTGTTCGACGTGGCCGCCGCCGCCCGCATCGCCGCCGCCGAGCCAGGCCGCGAGGCCTTTGCCAAGCACTGGCCCGCCATCGCGCAGAACTGGCGGCTGAAACAGCTGCAATACACGTGGCTCCGGGCGATCACCGGCGACCACACCGATTTCTGGTCCGTCACCGGCGACGGGCTCGACTGGGCGCTCGAGGCCGAAGGGCTGGCAGGCGACGCGGAGCTGCGCGAACGGCTGATGCAGCTCTACTGGGAGCTCGAGGCCTACCCGGAAGTGCCCGCCATGCTCAAATCCCTGAAAGACATGGGAAAAAACACCGCCATCCTCTCCAACGGCTCGCCCGACATGCTCAACGGCGCCGTGCAATCCGCCGGGATCGGCCCGGTGCTCGATGACGTGCTCTCGGTCGAGAGCGTGGGCATTTTCAAGCCCGCCCACGTCGTCTACGACCTCGTGGGCCAGCGCTTCGGCTGTGCCAAGGGCGAGGTGCTCTTCGTCTCGTCCAACGGCTGGGATGCCTGCTCGGCGGCGCGCTACGGCTTTCAGACAGCCTGGGTCAACCGCGCGGGCGAGCCGATGGACAGGCTCGCAGCCAGCCCCGGCACAGTGCTCTCCGATCTCACCGGCATCCCGGGGCTCGCCGCCTGATGCCGCGCTTCACCACCTCCGACGGCATCGCGCTCCATTACGAGGACGAGGGCGCGGGCCTGCCCGTGCTCTGCCTCGCGGGCCTCACCCGCAACAGCGCCGATTTCGCCTTCATGGCCCCGCACCTGCCCGGCAAGCGCCTGATTCGCATGGATTATCGCGGGCGCGGCCAATCGGATTACCCAGAAGACTTCATGACCTACAACATCCTCCGCGAAGGTCAGGACGCGGTGGAGCTGCTCGATCACCTTGGCCTCGAGCGCGCCGCCCTCATCGGCACCTCGCGGGGCGGGCTCATCGCCATGGCGCTCTCCGTCACCCATCCGGGCCGGCTCATGGGCGTCGTGCTCAACGACATCGGCCCGGAGGTCGCTCCAATAGGCATCGAGCGGATCATGGATTACGTCGGCAAGGAGCCCCCCTTCGCCACGCTCGATGCTGCGGCAGAGGCGCTGAAGGCCGGCCACGAGGCCGGCTTCCCCGGCGTGCCGCTCGAACGCTGGCGCCAGCAGGCCGAGTTCATGTGGTACGAGAAGCCCGAAGGCGGCATCGGCATCCGCTACGATGCCCGCCTGCGCGACGCGCTGGTAGGGCAAGCCGGCGCGGGCGAGGCCCCCGACCTCTGGCAACTCTTCGACGGGCTGAAACCGCTGCCCGTCGCCGCCATCCGCGGCGCCAATTCCGACCTGCTCGCGCCCGAGACCTTCGCGAAGATGCAAGAACGCATTCCGGAGATGATCGTGGCCGAGGTGCCCGACCGCGGCCATGTGCCCTTCCTCGACGAGCCGCAAGCGCTCGCCGTCATCACCGAGCTTCTGGAGCGCTGCCAATGAGCGACATCGAGATGATCCGCGCCGCCAATGCGCGGCTCAACGGCCATGTGCGCCGCACGCCCCTCCTCACCTCGCCCTTCCTCGACGAGATCGCGGGCCGCCGTGTTTTCGTAAAGCCCGAATGTCTCCAGCACACCGGCAGCTTCAAGTATCGCGGCGGCCGCTCCGCCGTCTCGGCGCTCGATGAGGCCACCCGCGCAAAAGGCGTGCTCGCCTATTCCAGCGGCAACCACGCGCAGGGCGTGGCGAAGGCCGCCGCCGAGTTCGGCGTGCCCGCCGTGATCGTGATGCCCGCCGATGCTCCCGCCCTCAAGATCGCCAACACCCGCGCGCTTGGCGCCGAGGTGGTGCTCTACGACCGCGCCGGCGGCGAGAGCCGCGAGGAGGTGGGCGCCGCCATCGAGGCCGAGCGCGGCCTCACCCTCATCCGCCCCTATGACGAGCCGCAAGTGATCGCCGGGCAAGGCACCTGCGGGCTCGAGATTGCGGCACAGGCCGCGGCCGAAGGCATCGAGGCGGCGGAAGTGCTTGTCTGCTGCGGCGGCGGCGGGCTCAGTTCGGGCATAGCACTGGCCCTCGAGGCCGAAGCGCCCGGCCTCAAGGTCCGCACCGTCGAGCCGCAGGGCTTCGACGACGTGGCCCGCTCCCTCGCCTCCGGCCACCGCGAAACCAATGCGCAAGGCTCCGGCAACATCTGCGACGCCATCCTCACGCCTTCGCCGGGCGAGATCACCTTCCCCATCCTCCAGCGCCTCTGCGGGCCGGGGCTGGCGGTGAGCGAGCAGGAGTGCCTGCGCGCGATGGGCCTCGCCTTCCTGCGCCTCAAGCTCGTGGCCGAGCCGGGCGGCGCGGCAGCACTTGCGGCGGCGCTCTTCCATGCCGGCGAGATCGAGGGCGATACGGTGATCTGCACCATTTCCGGCGGCAATGTCGATCACGCCATGTTCGCCCGCGCCCTCGAAACGCTCGACTGATCCACCCCGCTGGAGTTTTCCAAAACTCCAGCAGGAAAATTGCAATTTTCCCGTCCGTTTTCTTGCAAGAAAACGGCCCCGGCTTCACAGGGAGCGCCCCATGACCCGCTTCACCATCGCCAGCTTCAACGTGAAGAACCTGATCGGGCCCGACAGGGAATATTACGAGTTCCAGAGCTACACCCCCGAGGAATACGCCTGGAAGGAAGACTGGCTGGCCGACCAGCTTCTGACGCTCGATGCCGACGTGGTGGGCTTTCAGGAGATCTTCGAGGAAGCCCCCCTGCGCGCGGTCATCGACGAGGCCAATGCCCGCGCCGCCACGCTCAACGCCGCCGCCCTCCCCGACCGCTCCAAGCGCTATCACCGCAAGGTCATCTTCCGCCGCCTCAAGGTGGATGGCTACGCGGGCGCGGCGCTCGCTTTCGCCCCCAATGCTGCCGACACGGGCCAGCCCGGCAAGCGCCGCCCGGGCCTCGCGATCCTCTCGCGGCTGGGCTTCGAAGGCGAGCCGGAAATCATCCAGGACCTGCCCGAGCCGCTCACCATCCCCTTCCAGCCGCTGCGCGGGCTCGAGGGCGCGCAGGAGGCGGGCGGCTTTACCCTGCGCCGCCTCTCGCGGCCCATCCTCAAGGCGCGCGTGCCCGTAGGCGGCAAGGTCATCACCGTCTTCAACTGCCACCTGAAATCGAAGCTCGGCGAATACATCACCCCCGAGGGAGCGCCCTATGCTCCAGAGGCCGACCTCACGCACTACGACCCGGTCGGGCGGGCGCTCGGCAGCCTGCGCGCCGCCGTACGAAGGATGGCCGAGGCCTGGGTTCTGCGGCGCGAGATCGTGGCCGAGATCGAGGCGGGCCGCCCGGTGATCGCCTTGGGCGATTTCAACGATGGCGAGCACGCCGTCTCCTCCGAGATCATCGCGGGCGAGGTGCCGTTCAAGAACTACGAATGGATGCTGCGCCACGATGCGCAGGACCGCTCCGACCGCTACACGGCGGAGGAAAATCGCCAGATCACCGAGGCCGTCGAGCGCGTCCGCCTCCATTCCGCCGAAAGCCTCTTCGTGCGCAAATCGCTGCGCGACATGGTCTACACCACGGCCTTCGGCGGGCGCTACGAGTCGATCGACCAGATCTTCCTTTCCCGCCATTTCCACCCCGAAAACGCGGCCCGCATCGGCGAAATGAGTTATTTCAGCACCTTCAACGATCATATCACCGATGGCTCCCATGCCGAGGCGCCCTATAACAAACTTGCGTCAGATCATGGACAGATCATGGCGCATCTGGACCTTGTCTAGCCCACCCGCCGGTGTGGCTGGCGGGCGCAGACCAGACGAGGGGAGACGACCATGCGCACACAGGTAGCAATCATCGGAGGCGGCCCGGCGGGGCTCTTGCTGGGGCAACTCCTGCATCTGAACGGCATCGAAACGGTGCTGCTCGAACGCCGGAGCAAGGCGCATGTGCTGGCGCGCATTCGCGCAGGCGTGCTGGAGACCGGGCTTGCGGGGCTGATGAAGGAGGCCGGCCTCGACGCCCGGATGAGCCGCGAGGGGCTCGTGCATGACGGCACGGTGATCGCCCATGAGGGCGGGCGGTTCCGCGTGGATTTCAAGGCCCTCACCGGCAAGCACGTGATCGCCTACGGGCAGACGGACGTCACCCGCGACCTCTACGATGCGCGCGAGGCGGCGGGGCTGCCCACGCTCTTCGACTGTGCGGGCGTGCGTCCACAGGATCTCGACACGGAGGCCCCCTTCGTCACCTTCCTTCAGGGCGGCAAGGTGCATCGGCTCGATTGCGACTACGTTGCGGGCTGCGACGGCTTCTACGGCCCCTCGCGGCAGGCGATCCCCGAGACGGTCCGCCGCGAATACGAGAAGACCTATCCGTTCGGCTGGCTGGGCGTGCTCTCGGAAACACCCCCCGCCCATGAAGAGCTGATCTATTCCAATTCCGCGCGCGGCTTCGCGCTCTGCTCCATGCGCAACCCGCAGCTCAGCCGCTACTACATCCAATGCGCCCTCTCCGACAAACCCGAGGACTGGGACGACGATAAATTCTGGACCGAGCTCAAGCGGCGCCTGCCCGAGGAGGTGGCCGAGACGATGGAAACCGGCCCCTCGATCGAGAAATCCATCGCGCCCCTGCGCTCTTTCGTCTGCGAGCCGATGCAATGGGGCCGGCTCTTCCTGTGCGGGGATGCCGCCCATATCGTGCCGCCCACCGGCGCCAAGGGCCTGAACACGGCGGCGAGCGACGTGAATTACCTCTTCCGCGCGCTGGTTGCGCATTACCGGCACGGCGAGGCCGAGCCGCTCGCCCGCTATTCGGAGACCGCGCTCAAGCGCATCTGGAAGACCCAGCGCTTCAGCTGGTGGATGACGAACCTGCTGCACCGCTTCCCCGAGCAATCGGAATTCGACCTGCGCGTGCAGCAGGCGGAGCTGGCCTTCCTCGCCGAGAACACGGCCGCACAAACCGCGCTGGCCGATGCCTATACCGGCCTGCCCTACTGAGGAGCCTCCCCCATGCCGATGCTCGAGCTCGACGATGTGACCCTGCATTACCGCGAAGATGGCGAGCCCTCGGGCGCGCCGGTGATCTTCGCCAATTCGCTCGGCACCAACCTGCATCTCTGGGATCCGATCCTGCCGCACCTGCCCCCCGGCCTGCGCCTTCTGCGCTACGACAAGCGCGGGCATGGCCAAAGCTCGGTGCCGCCCGCGCCCTACACGATGGGCGCGCTCGTGCGCGATGCGGAGCGGCTGATGGAGCATGTGGGCATGCGTGACGCGATGTTCGTGGGCCTCTCCATCGGCGGGCTCATCGGGCAGGGCCTCGCGGCCAAGCGGCTCGATCTCGTGCGCGCGCTGGTGCTCTCCAACACCGCCGCCAAGATCGGCACGCGCGAGATGTGGGCCGAGCGCATCGCGGCGGTCAGGGCGGGCGGCATCGAGGCGCTGGCCGACGCGGTGATGGAGCGCTGGTTCTCGCGCGATTTCCTCGCCTCCCCGGAGCTGGCGGTGTGGCGCGAGATGCTGGTGAGCCAGCCGGCAGAGGGCTACATGGGCTGCTCGGCGGCCATCGCGGGCACCGATTTCATCACGCCCACAAGCGGCCTGCGCTTGCCGGTGATGGGCATTGCCGGCTCGGAGGATGGCGCCACCCCGCCCGACCTCGTCAGGGAAACGACAGAGCTCGTGCCCGGCGCGCAGTTTCACCTGATGCGCCGCGCGGGGCATCTGCCCTGCGTCGAGCAGCCCGAAGCCTATGCCGCGCTTCTCACGAAATTCCTCAAGGATACCGGCCATCTCTGAGCGTCGGCACGCAACCCGGCGCGCATTGTCTCAGCTTCCGTAAACCGTGGCCCAACGCTCGATCAGCGCCTGCTGCAGCCCCTTCGAGCGCCCGTTCCAACCCCGCGCGCCTTCGGGCCGCTGGCCGCTCGTGCTGTCGAAACCGTCGCGCAGGGTCTTGTTGGCGGTGAAGATCGCGAAGGCGAGGTCGCGCCCGTCGGGCCCGGTCATGTAGCCGGCAAGGCTCGAGACGAAATAGAGCGTGCCGGTCTTGGCGAGCACCTTGACCGGGTGGCGCTCGTTCACCTGCCCATCATCGTAGCGCATCTCGAAGGGCTTGAGCAGCGGCTTGAGCGCGCCCGCCCCATGCACCTGCGCCAGTGCCGAGGCCATGGCCTTGGCCGTCAGGCGCGAATCCTCGCCCAGCCCCGAATGGTCGACCAGCCGCGCGCCCTCCATCCCGAGCGTGTTGCGCGCCCAGGCGCTCATCTCTTCCGCCGAGGCGCGCAGCGAGGCCACCTGCCCGCGCCGCCGCGCCGTGGAGGTCATGCCCACGAGTTCGGCCGTGAGATTGGTGGAGTATTTCAGCATGTCGGCGAGAATCTCGGTGAGCGGCGGGCTCAGATGCGTCACCAGCACCTGCCCGCCCGGCGCCGCGCCGAGCTGCTCGCCGATCTTCAGAGCGATCCCGTGCGACCGCGCGAAGGTCGCGAAGACCTCGGCGGTATAGGCTTCGGGCTTGCGCACCGGCAGCCAGCGTGCGCCGCCATTGCCCAAGGCGCCGCTCGCCACCGTCCATGCATCGTGGTCGCCCTTGTCGGCATAGGTGTAAACCGGCAGCGACCGCGAGGCGACGGCCATGCGCGCCACCCGCACCTCGGGCCGATACTTGCCCGAGCGCGCATCCATCGACACTGCATAGGAGCCGCCCGACCGGCGCCATTCGAAATGCACCCGGTTGTAATTGAGGTTCATCCCCGAGATCGAGGGGTTGTAGCCCACATGCTCCGGCTGGGTGGTGTCGATCACCCGTTCGAAGGGCAGCGCCCCGCCCCAGACGCGCAACCGGCCCGTAACTTCACGGAGGCCGGCCGCCTTGAGTCGCGCGGCCATCTCGGCAAGCCCGTCGGTGTCGAGCGTCGGGTCGCCGCCCCCCGCGAGGATGAGATCGCCCCTGAGCACCCCGTCCTTCAGGGTGCCGTCCGCCAGAAGCCGTGTCTGAAACCGGTAGCCCGTCCCGAGCGTGTCGAGCGCGTAGAGCGCCGTC
>JAVKDQ010000115.1:0-34145 GCA_040222155.1 Roseovarius sp. | reverse complement strand
GGGCCTTCTGGCCTACCCGGCAATGAACAAGGCGGGCTACGACAAGAGCTTTGCATCCGGCATCATCTGCGCGGGTGGTACGCTGGGCATCCTCATTCCGCCCTCGATCATGCTGATCGTCTACGCCGCCATCGCCGAGTTGTCGCCGCTCCGGCTCTACGCTGCTGCGGTCTTCCCGGGCCTGCTGCTGGCAGGGCTCTACATGGTCTATGTCACGGTGAGGGTGCGGATAAACCCCTCACTCGCGCCGATGCCCTCGAAGGAGGACATCCCGCCCAAGGCCACCATCTATCTCAACCTGCTGGTCTCCTTCGTGCCGCTCACCGTGCTAATCATGCTGGTTCTGGGCTCGATTCTCGGCGGGCTTGCTACGCCCGCGGAAGCAGCGGCCATGGGGGCATTGGGCGGCTTGGTGCTGGCGATGATGTATCGCTCGCTCAACTGGACCAAGGTGAAGGAAAGCGTGTTCCTCACCGCCAAGGCCACCGCGATGGTGTGCTGGCTCTTCGTCGGCTCATGGACCTTCGCTTCGATCTTCTCCTATCTCGGCGGGCATGATGTGATCGAGAGCTGGGTGGTGGCGATGAATCTCGAGCCTTGGCAGTTCCTTGTGCTGGCGCAGATCATCATCTTCCTGCTGGGCTGGCCGCTCGAATGGTCGGAGATCTTGATCATCTTCGTGCCGATCTTCCTGCCAATGCTCGAGACCTTCGGCGTGAACCCTTATTTCTTCGCGATGCTGGTGGCGCTTAACCTGCAAACCTCGTTCCTGACACCACCGATGGCGATGTCGGCCTACTACCTGAAGGGGGTTCTGAAGAACCAGATCGAGCTCATGCAGATCTTCAAGGGTCTCATGCCCTACCTCGCCATCGTGGTGCTCTGCATGGTGCTCATGTACCAGTTCCCGGGCATTGCGCTCTGGCTGCCGGATTACCTCTTCGGCACGTGGGTGCCCTGATGAAGCACGATCTGACACTGCTTTCGGCGGCGCAAGCCGCCGAGCGCATCCGCGAGGGGCGGCTCACCTCGGAAGCTTTGGTGAGTGCCTATCTCGCCCGGATCGACGCCACCGAACCCAACCTCAAGGCATGGGCCTGGCTCGACCGCGATGGCGCATTGGCGCAGGCGAAGGAGGCTGACCGCATCCGCCGCGCAGGCCGGGCAACGGGCGCGCTGCATGGCATTCCGGTGGGGCTGAAGGATATCGTGGACACCCGCGAAGGCCCCACCGAACGCGGCACTTCCGTCTTCGCTGGCCGGGAGGCTGGGCGCGACGCGCGGTTTGTGGAGCGGCTGCGCGAGGCGGGCGCGGTGATCATGGGCAAGACCAAGACAACCGAGTGCGCCTATCTCCGCCCGACAGACACCACCAACCCGCATGACCCCGCGCGCACGCCCGGCGGCTCCTCGTCCGGCTCGGCGGCGGCGGTGGGGGCGCGGCAGGTGCCGCTTGCGGTGGGCTCGCAAACCGGCGGCTCGGTGATCCGGCCCGCCTCGTTCTGCGGCACCTACGGGTTCAAGCCCACGCGTGGGGTGATCTCGCGTTCGGGCGTCTTCCGCACCTCGCTCTCGCTCGACCAGATGGGCGTTTTCGCCAACACGCTAGAAGATGCGGCACTTCTGACCGATGTGCTGGGCTGCCACGATCAGGACGACCCGGCGAGCTTTGCCCGCCCTCGCCCAGCCATGCTTGCGGGCGCCCGGGCCGAGGCGCCCGTGCCGCCCGATTTCGCGTGGTTCGATTTTCCGTTCAACGACCGGCTGCACGAGGATGCCCGCGAAGGGCTCGATGCGGTGATCGAAACCCTTGGCGCGCGGGTGGAGCGGCTGCCCGTCTCGCCCAAATTCGCGGCTCTGGCCGATGTCCACAAGACGATCTACGATGTCGAGATCGCGCAGAACCTTGGCGAGTTGGTGGCCGGGCATGGCGCCGCGCTCGGGCCGGAACTTCACGCGGCGATCGAACGGGCCGGCAAGATCAGTGCCGCCGAATATGAGGACGCGCTCGAAGTGAAGGAGAGCGCGGATGCGTTCTTCGCCAGCCATTTCAACGATTTCGACGCGATCATCGCGCCCTCGGCCACGGGCGAGGCCCCTTTGCTCTCCGAAGGCACCACGGGCGATGCGATCTTCTGCGTGATCTGGACGCTGGCAGGCTTGCCCTGCCTCTCCATCCCGGCGCTTGTGGGCGAAAACAGCCAGCCAGTGGGGCTGCAACTCATCGGAGCATCGGAACAGGACGACAGACTTCTGCGCACCGCGGCCTGGATGCAGGGCGCGCTTGCGGATGCAATTCAAGAAGAGGAGGCGTGAGATGTCGCGCATGACCAATATCATCATGGGCCTCATCGGCACGGGGCTGATGATGACCTTCGTGATCGGGCTTTCCCATTCCATCTCCACCGGCTTCGCGGGGTTCAAGGGCGGCTTGCCCTTCATGATCATCGCGATCGTCGTCATCGCCATGGCACTCTACAACTTCTGGGAGGATGCCGTCCGCAAGGACAAGGGAGAATGAGCGGCAAGCCCGTTCTCTGGATGCCGCGCCGCCTCTCGGAGGCGACCATCGCCCGCGCACGGGCCGATTACGAGCTGATCCTCAACGAGGCGGATACGCCCGGCACCGCCGAGGAAATCGTGGAGATGAGCGGCAAGGTGGATGCGATGATCCCCTGCCACTCTGAGCATTTCACCGCCGAGGTTGTGGCCAGGCTCGACCCGCGCCTCAAGATCGTCGCCAACCATTCAGTGGGCGTCGATCATTGTGACCTCAAGGCGCTGGCCGCGCGCGGCATCGTGGTGACGAACACGCCCGACGTGCTCTCCGATGCCACCGCCGAGCTTGCGATGCTGCTGATGCTGGGCGCCGCGCGCCACGCGGTCGCGGGCGACAGGCTGGTGCGGACCGGCCAGTGGGATAGCTGGAGCCCCTCCTTCATGGTGGGCAAGCAGGTCACAGGGGGGCGGCTTGGCATCATCGGCATGGGGCGCGTGGGCCGGGCCTTTGCCGCCAAGGCGCGCGGCTTCGACATGGAGATCCACTATTACAACCGCAGCCGCCTCGCCCCCGAGGCGGAGCAGGGCGCGACCTATCACGAGAGCGTCGAAAGCCTGCTCGAGATGGCCGATTTCCTCTCGCTTCACTGCCCCTCCACGCCCGAGACGCAGAACTTGATGAATGCCGAGCGGCTGGCGCTGCTCCCCGAGGGGGCGGTGCTGGTTAATTCGGCGCGCGGCGCGCTGGTGGACGAAGACGCGCTTCTGGCGGCCATCGCATCGGGGCGGCTGGCGGCGGCGGGGCTCGATTGCTTCAAGGTAGAGCCTGGCGGCAACCCCGCCTTCGCCGCGCATGACAATATCTTCATGCTCCCTCATATCGGCAGTGCCACCACCCGCACGCGCGACGCGATGGGCTTCCGCGCGCTCGACAATCTCGACGCGTTTTTCGCTGGCCGGGAGCCGGGCGACCGGCTCTGACATCGTGCTCTATCGCAGGATTGCCCGGTTTCGCGGCATTCCTGCACCGATCACCCGCCGGGGCGCGCGTTGTGTGGCCCCGCGGCCGCTCTGGCATTGACCCAAGCCGCGCGAATCGACCAAACCCCCGGAAACCTGCGAACCGAGGGCCGCATCATGTTCAAGGTACTTTCCGGCGTCTGGGCCCTTCTCATCGGCATCGTCTTCATCATGCTGGGCAACGGGATGCATTTTACCCTGATCGGCCTGCGCGGCGGGATCGAGGGGTTTTCGGCCGCCGAGCTTGCCGTGGTCACCTCGGGCTATTTCATGGGGTTTCTCTCTGGCGCGCGCGCCACGCCCATCCTGATCCGCAGAGTGGGGCATGTGCGCGTCTTCGCGGCGCTCGGCAGCTTCATGTCGGCGGGGCTTATCGCCTTCCCGCTACTCACCGAGCCCTGGGCCTGGACGGTGCTGCGCCTTATCGTGGGTTTCTGCATGTCGGGCATCTACGTGGCGGCCGAAAGCTGGCTCAACGATTCCTCCACCAACGAGACGCGCGGCAAGGTGCTCTCGGCCTACATGATCGCGCAGACGCTGGGGATAATCGGAGCGCAGGGCCTGCTGACCTTGGGCGATGCGGCATCGGCCACGCTTTTCATCGGCGCCTCTATCCTCGTCTCAATCTCCTTCGGGCCGATCCTGCTCTCCGTCACGCCCGTTCCGGCGGTGGAGGTGGCGCGGCCGATGTCGCTGCGCAAGCTCTTCGCCAGCTCGCCGCTGGGAACGGTGGGCATTTTCCTGCTGGGCAGCGTATACGCCACGCAATCGGGTATGGGCGCGGTCTTCGGCACGCAGATCGGGCTTGAAGCCTCCACAATCGCGCTTTTCGTGGCAATGCTCTTCGGCGGTGCGCTCGTGTTGCAATATCCCATCGGCTGGCTCTCCGACCAGCTCGACCGGCGCAAGCTCATCTTCGGCACGGCGCTGCTGGGCGCGCTCTCCTGTGGGCTCGGTTGGTTCAGCGGGGGCGACCTGTGGCTACTGATGGCCGCGGCCTTCTTCGCAGGGGGCATGACGACGCCTCTCTACGCGCTCTTTCTGGCCTACACCAACGACTTTCTTTCGGTGGAAGACATGCCGGCGGCTTCGGGCGGGCTTGTCTTCACCTTCGGGCTGGGGGCCATCGCCGGTCCGCTGCTCACCGGCTGGGCGATGCAGGCCTTGGGGCCTTTCGCCTTCTGGCTCGTGCTGGGCGTGACCTTCGCTGCCGTGGCGCTTTATGCGCTCTACCGGATGACCCAGCGCGCACCGGTGGCCACGGAAGACACCGAAAGCTATCTTGGCGTACTGCCCACCGCCTCGGTGGTGGCCGTGGAAGCGGCAGGCGCATGGGCGGCGGAAAAGGCGGAACTCGAGCGCGAGGCCGAAGAGCAGGCCGGACCGGAGGGGGAGGCGCCGCTCAGGTAAGCGGCACGCCCTCGAGATCGTTGTAGTGCAGCTCCATCCGGCGCACCTCGGGTTGGCCCATCAACTCCCAGATCTCGTCGATGCTTGAGAGCAGGTCGGGCCGGTGCATGATCTCGCCAGTCTCGAGCGTGCCCTTCAGAAGCGCCAGCGCCCCCTCCATCGCCGAGAGCGCCGCGGCCGGCAGCAGGCGCGGCAGCGTTACCCGTTTCACGCCGATCTCCGCCAACCGCGTGATCGGAATGAGCGGCGTGGTGGGCCGGGTTCGTAGCCCGAACCCCATGTTGACCGACACCGGCACCGGCACCGCCTCGACGAGCGCGCTAATTTCCTCCTCGCTGCTCACCGCATCGGCGAAGATCATGTCGGCGCCCGCCTTTGCATAGAGCCGCGCGCGGCGGATCGCGCCGTCGAGCCCCTCTACGGCCAGCGCATCGGTGCGCGCCAGAACCACGAAATCGTCATCCTTCCGCGCGGTGCAGGCGGCCTCGATCTTGCGCGCCATCTCGCGCATGTCGATCACGTCCTTGCCGGCCATGTGGCCGCAGCGCTTTGGGCTCACCTGGTCTTCGATGTTGATGCCCGCCACTCCGGCCTCCTCGAAGCGCTCTACCGTGTGCAGCACCGTCACCGGGTTGCCATAGCCCGTATCTGCATCTGCCATCACCGGAATGGAAACGGAGCGGGCGATCATCCGGCAGGCTTCGACATTGTCCGTCAGTCCCATGATGCCCACATCCGGCACGCCGAGCCGCGAGTTGGAGAGGCCCGCGCCGGTGGTGCAGGCTGTCTTGAACCCCATCTTCTCCACCACCCGCACGCTGTAGCCGTCATAGACGCCGGGCGAGACGATCATCTCTTCCGCCGCGATCAGCTCTCGCATCCGGCGGGTCATGGTCTTGCGGCTGTCGGAGTTCTCGGTCATAGGTTTTCCGCTTTCTGGAGGGCCGCAAGAGCCGCCGTTTCATCTGCGAGCAGGTCTTCGAGCGAACTGGTGGCGCGGCGGATATGGCCGCGCATCAGGCTTTCGGCGAGATCGGCATCGCGCGCCTTCATCGCCCGCAGGATCTGCCAGTGCTCGGCATGGGCCGTTTCGCGCCGGCCCGGGTCATCGCCCGAGCGCGCGCGATAGAGCCGCAGAAGGTATTAGAGCTCGTCGCAGAGCAGCGAGTTGATGCGAGAATTGCGGCTGCCCTCGGCGATGCGCATGTGCACGTCGAGCACCTCTGTCTTGCTTGCGTTGGTGGCTTCCGAGAATTCCGAAAGGAGCTGGTCGAGTTCCGCGTCGCTCATCTTCAACGTCGCGAGCCGCACGGACATCCCTTCCACCGCCTCGCGCAGCTCGAAAATCTCGATCATGTCGGCGACCGAGAGATCAACCACGCGGCCCTTGAGATAGGGCTCCTTGATGACGAGCCCGCGCCCCTGGAACTGCTTGACCGCTTCGCGTACGGGGCCGCGGCTGACGGAAAACCGCTCGGCCAGCATCGCTTCGTTGATGACACCGCCAAGAGGAATCTCGCCAGACAGGATCAGATCGAATATCTTTTGAAAGACCTGATTGACCAGCGTTTTGGGCTCTTGCTTCTCCAAGGGGCAATCCTGTTAACACTTCAAGCCAAAACTCGTGCTTCAATGCAGCCTAAACGAGTGAATTTGGCTAGGCAAGCCATTTTTCACCTAAACTGTTGACAGTTTTGCGCGTGGCGGATAGCACTTTTCTCAATCAGGGAGGCGCCCCCTTGGCACTATCGCACATGCCGCAGCTTTGCAGATTCGAAACGCCCGGAGGCGGCGCGCATCGCGCTGTGGATCTCGGGGCGCTTCTCGCGGGCCGCGAAAGCGGGTTGCCTGCCTGCTTGAAGGTGGTGGCCGAAAACGTGGCTCGGCAGGTGCTCGCGGGGCAGGCCCCTCCGGAGGCGCTGGCCGAGGTCGCAGGCTGGCGGCCCGGTGCGCCGCCGCTCTCAGTGGCGCTTCAGGTCTCCCGCCTCGTGCTGCCCGATTCGAGCGGCCTGCCGCTCTTGATGGATCTCGCGGCCGCGCGCGACGCCGCTGCCGCGGCGGGAGCCGACCCCGAACAGATCGCGCCGCTCCTGCCCGTGGCGCTGGTGGTTGACCATTCGCTCATCGTCGACCGTGCGGGCCATCCGAACGCGCAGGCGCATAACCTTCACGAAGAATACCGCCGCAACGCTGAGCGTTACGCCTTTTTCAAATGGGCCCAGGGTGCCTTTGACACGCTCAAGGTCGTTCCGCCCGGCGCGGGCATCATCCACCAGGTGCATCTCGAAAGCCTCGCGCGGCTTGTGGACGAGGTCGAGGTGCCGGGGCACGGGCGGTTCGCCGCGCCCGAATTCGTGCTCGGCTGCGACAGCCACACACCCATGGTGGGCGGGCTGGGACTGCTCGCCTGGGGCGTTGGTGGGATCGAGGGCGAGGCGGCGGCACTGGGCCAGCGTCACGTGGTGCGCATCCCCCGTGTGGTGGGGGTGCGGCTCTCGGGGCGCCTGCCTGCGGGCACCACCACCACAGATGCGGTGCTCACCCTCACCGAGCGGTTGCGGCAGGTGGGGGTGACCGGCGATTTCGTCGAATTCTTCGGGCAGGGGCTCGCCGGGCTTACGGTGCCCGAGCGCGCCACCATCGCCAATATGGCGCCCGAATATGGCGCGACCATTGGCTATTTTCCGATCGATGCGCGCAGCATCGAATATCTGCGCCAGTCGGGCCGCGCGTCTGCGCATGTGGCCTTCGTCGAGGCCTATGCCCGTGCCACCGGGCTCTACGTGGCAGATCATGCGCAGGAGTCGGAATATTCGGAGGTAGTCGAGGTTGATCTCTCCACTATTTCGCCCAGCCTGGCCGGCCCACGCCGCCCGCAAGACAGGATCGACCTGCGTCAGGTCAAGCCCTCCTTCCGCGCAGCGCTCACGCGGCCCGTGACGGAAGGCGGGTTCGGCAGGCCGGATGAGGAGCCTCAGGGGGGCGGTCTGCGCGACGGTGCCATTCTCATCGCCGCCATCACCTCCTGCACCAACACATCCAACCCGGCGGTGATGCTGGGCGCGGGGCTTCTGGCCCGCAATGCCGTGGCGCATGGCCTCTCGGTGCCGGCATGGATGAAGACCTCTCTCGCCCCCGGCTCGCGGCTGGTGGGCGATTACCTCGCCCGTGCGAGCCTGATGGGCCCGCTCGAGGCGCTCGGCTTTCACGTCGTGGGCCATGGCTGCACCACCTGTTCCGGCAAGTCCGGCCCGCTCGCGCCGGGCGTGGCGGAGGAGGTGGAGGCGCGCGGGCTGGTGGGGGTCGCCGTTCTCTCCGGCAACCGTAATTTCGAGGGCCGCATCCACCCCCAGTGCCGCGCTGCCTATCTCGCCTCGCCGCCCCTCGTGGTGGCCTTCGCGCTCGCGGGCCGCATCGACATCGACCTCGAGACCGAACCGCTGGGGCAGGCCGCGGATGGCCGCCCGGTCTACCTGCGTGACATCTGGCCGGCGGAGCGTGAGATCGCCGCGCTTCTGCGCGACACCCAACAGCCCGAGCGTTTCCTGGCCTGCTATGCCACGCTTTTCGACGGGCAGGAGCTCTGGCAGCGCCTCGCAGCCCCGAAAGGCGCGCGCTTCGCGTGGGACGAAAGCTCTACCTATGTGCGCCGCCCGCCCTTCTTCGAGATGGAAAACCCGGCTCTGCCCGATGTTCTGGAGGGCGCGCGTGTGCTCGTCCGCGCGGGCGACAGCCTGACGACAGACCACATCACCCCCAGCGGCCAGATCTCCGAGGCAAGCCTCGCCGGGCGCTACCTCCTCGAGAGGGGCGTGGCGCCCAAGGATTTCAACGCCGTCACGCAGCGGCGCGGCAATCACGAGTTCATGGCCCGCATCACCTTTGATAACCCCCGCTTCCGCAACCTTCTGGCGCCCGAATGCGAGGGCGGAATGACCCGGCTTTCGCCCGAAGAGGCCCCACGCAGCATCTACGAGGCGGCGACGGTGTTGAGGGCCGAAGGCACGCCCGCGATCGTTATCGCCGGGTGCGATTATGGCATGGGGTCGAGCCGCGACTGGGCGGCGAAAGGGCCGAAACTTCTGGGTGTGCGCGCCGTTCTGGCGGAGGGGTTCGAGCGCATCCACCGCGCCAACCTCATCGGCATGGGCATCCTGCCGCTCACCTTCGCGCCCGGCGAGAACGCCGGCGCGCTGGGGCTCACGGGCTTCGAGCGGTTTACCTTCCGAGGCCTGCACGCGGCGGTGGGGCAGGGTGCGCCCGTGGTGGTGGAGGTCGATGGCGTCGGGCGCTTCGAGGCGCACGTGGATATCGCGAACGAGGCCGAGCGGGCGCTCCTGCGCGCGGGCGGCATTTTCGCGCAGATGATGAAGAGGCTGGAGGCGGCGGCATGAGTCATGACCTGATCCTGAAGAATGGTGAGATCGTGTTTCCCGGCGAGGGCGTGCGGCGCGGATCGGTTTGCGTGGATCGCGGCCGGATTTCGGAGATCCTCGAACCGGGCATGATGGCCGAGGCGAAACGGCTGATCGACTGCACCGATCGCTTCATTCTGCCGGGCTTGATCGACCCGCACACTCATATCGGATTCGGCGACAAGGAGAACGACTGGTTCACCGAGACCCGCACGGCGCTTCTGGGCGGGGTCACCGGGCTGTTCAGCTTCTGGCGCAGCGACGATCTGGGCGAGAGCACGGGCCCCTGGCGGGCGGCGGGCGAAGCCAGCGCGGCCACCGATTTCGGCTTTCATTTCGGTGTTACCTCGCGTCGCCACGTGGCCGAACTGGCAGCGCTTTCGAAACGCTTCGGTGTCACCTCGGTGAAGGTTTATCTCATGTACAAGGGGGCGACCGGCGCCGCAAAGGGCTTCACCGAGGTCGACGACGCGCTGCTCTTCAGCGCTCTTCAGGCGGGCGCGCGCATCCCCGGCGGGGTTGTAGGCGTGCATTGCGAGAACACCGAGGTGATCCCGGTCTTCCGCGAACCGCTCAAGGCGGCGGGCCGAAACGACCTTCAGGCATGGGACGAGCAATCGCCCGGCTTTCTCGAAACCGAGAACGTCTTTCGCGTGGCCTTCTTCGGCGAGAAGGCGGGCTGCCCGGTCAACATCGTGCACATGTCGGCGGTGGAAAGCCTCGATCTGGTGCGCCGCCTGCGGCACCCGGGCCGCCCGCCCATCCATGTGGAAACTTGCATCCACTACCTCTCTCTCACCCGCGACAGCGATATCGGTTTTCTCGGCAAGGTGAACCCGCCGCTCCGGAGCCAGGCCGATGTGGATGGGCTCTGGGAAGGCGTGCGAGAGGGCGCGATCTCGACCATCGGCTCGGATCACGTGCCGCGCAAACGGGCCACCAAGGGCCCGGACCTCTGGCAGGCGACAGCGGGCTTCCCCGGCATCGCGCAGATCCTGCCGGTGATCCTGCACGAGGGCTGGCACAAGCGTGACGTACCGATCGAGACGCTGGCGGCGGCCACCTCGCTCAACGTGGCCGAGCTCTATTCGGTGCCCGGCAAGGGCCGCATCGCCGAAGGGTTCGACGCCGATTTCGCCATTGTCGATCTGGAGGGCGAAACCACCGTCGCGCCTGAGAATTACCCCTCGCATTCCGACTATTCGCCCTTCGAGGGCATGACATTCAAAGGCAGGGTCACGCACACGATCCTGCGTGGCGAGGTGCTGGTGGAAGAGGGCGCGCTCACCCCCGAGATCGGCGCGCCCGGCCGTTACCTGCATCGCGCGCCCTGAGCAGCCCCTGAAAGGAAAGAGGATGAGCACACGCATCTGGGACAAGTTCCTCACCGAACATGACAAGGAAATCTTCAGGCTCGCGGGCTATGGCAAACGCTCGGGCTTCGGCAAGCGCCCGGCGCTCTTCATCATCGACGTGCAATACAACTTCTGCGGCGACGAACCGGGGCAGGACCATGCCGAGGGCGTGAAGCAATACCGCACGCATTGCGGCCCTGCAGGCTGGGAGGCCGTGCCGCATATCGAGCGGCTGATGAATATCGCCCGCGAGAAGGACATCCCCATCTTCTACACCCAGTCCGAACGCCGCCCCGACATGATCGACAGCGGTGTTCAGACGGGAAAGAGCCATCGCGGGCATGAAAAGACCTCGATCGAGGGCACGCATGCCACGCAAACCGTCGCGCCGCTTGCGCCGCGCCCGCAGGATATCCTGATCGGCAAACGCAAGCCCTCGGCCTTCTTCGGCACGCTCTTCATGAGCCACCTGAACTTTCTCGACGTCGACACGCTCATCCTCACCGGCTGCACCTCCTCGGGCTGCCTGAGGGCCACCACGGTCGATGCCTATTCCTACAATTTCAAGACAGTGATCCCCGAGGAAACCGCTTTCGACCGGTTCGAGGCGAGCCATGCGATGAGCCTGTTCGACCTGAACTGCAAATATGCCGACGTGATCCCGACCGACGAGGTCGCGGCGTATCTCGAAGCGCTCCCGGCGCGGGAGGGTTGAGGCATGGTGGTTTGGCAGTCGGTCAAAAATGTTAACACTAATGATGTGCCTAGGCACTTCTACGGCTGTCATTTCGCACTCCAGTACGTATTCAGCCGCGCTTCATGTCTAAGCATAGTCAAAAGTGTTGACAGTTAAGGGCGCGATGGTAGGGTTTGTGGGAAAGGGTCGCAGGTGGTCATGACGCGGGGCAAGCAGAACATCATCGTTGTCGGCGCGGGGCCTGTCGGGCTTGCGCTGGCGCTGCAGCTTCTGCGCGCCGGTCGCGATGTGACCGTTCTGGAGAAACGTGGCTCGGTCAACCTGCAATCCAAGGCCTCCACCTTTCACGCCTCCACGCTCGACCTTCTCGAAACCCTCGGCCTCTTGAGCCAGATGCGCGCGGGTGGCGTGCAGATCGACCATGTGCAACACCGCTCGGGCACGGGCGAGGTGCTGGCGGAACTCGATTTCAGCGGGCTTGAAGGCCATGTGCGCAACCCCTTCCGGCTGCATTACGAGCAGGGGCAGTTGAGCCTGCTCCTCGCCGAAGCAGTGAAGGCGGAAGGCGGGCGGGTGATGTTCGATGCGGGCGTCGCCTCCGTTCATCAGCGGGACGATCATGCGCAGGTCGTGCTCGAGAGCGGCGAAGCGCTCGAGGCCGCGCTCGTCTTCGGTTGCGACGGGGCGCAATCGGCGGTGCGCGAGAGCCAGCGCATCGGATATGTCGAGAAGCCCTATCCCGGCATGGTGCTGCGTCTCTATGCCGATATGAATATGCGCAGCCACCTGCCGGGGCTCGGTGGCATCGCCTATCTCTACACCGAGGGCGGCGCCTGCAGCCTGCTAGAGATGCCCGATTGCTGGAGGGTCATCCTGCGTGTTCCCGGGCATGTGCCCGAGGCGGAAGCCGTGACTGATGACTGGGTCACGGCCAATCTCGCGGGGCTTTTGCCCGTCGGAGAGGTGCTGCCCGCGATCCGGGGGCGTGACGTTTACCGCGCCCGTCGCCGCAGGGCGCTCTCTGCAGGCGCGGGGCGTATCTACCTTGCGGGCGATGCGCTGCATCTGACCAACACGAAGGGTGGGATGAACATGAACGCGGGTATCCATGACGCCTTCGCGCTCGCCCCCGCGGCCCATGAAGCGCTCGAGTCGGGCGACCTGACACCGCTCGAACAGGCCGCGTGGTGGCGTGAGCGCGTTGCTCGGCTCTTGCTCATCCCGCGCACCGACGAGAATGTGGCCACCGGGCT
The DNA here is from genome assembly GCA_040222155.1 of Roseovarius sp. Lineage (GTDB taxonomy): Bacteria > Pseudomonadota > Alphaproteobacteria > Rhodobacterales > Rhodobacteraceae > Roseovarius. Next base: position 21,496 of record JAVKDQ010000115.1, on the reverse strand, counting down.
CGCACGCGCCCAGGCAATCGGAGAGCTTGCAAGAAACCCCGCCGCGGCCGAGGCTTACCTCGTGAAGCAGGCCATGCTCGACATGCTGGGCGGTATCCCCGCGGGGCTCGTCGGGTCGAAAGGAGCGCCGAATGGCTGACATCAACGCCAGATGCCGGATCGGGGTGATCGTGCCCCCCGCCAACCCGGCGGTCGAGCCCGAGATGCGCCTGCTCTTGCCGCTCGATGCAGCGGTGCATCACGCGCGCCTGCCGGTCTTTCCCGATACCACGCTTTACGAGCGAAACGACCTCTACCTGAAGGCATATCCCGACACGGTGCGGGCCTTCGGCTCTCTCGCGCTCGATGCCTGCTCCATCGCGATGACGGGATCTTCCTACAGCCTCCTGCCCGAGGGCGACCGGGCCATGTGCGCGCGCCTCTCGGGCGACCTCGGCGCACCGGTGATCACGGCGAGCCTCGCGATCCTTCTCGTTCTGCGCGCGCTCGGCGCCACGCGGGTGGCGATGATCTCGCCCTATCCCTCGGAGCTTACCGCGAAGGCCCGCGCCTATTGGGAGGCCGCGGGCTGCAAGGTTGTCCAGCAGTTCTCGATCTCCAAGGAGTTCCGCGCCTACGAGCTCACGCCCGACGATATCCGCGCCGCCGCCGCCGAGATCGACCCCGGCGCCGTCGAGGCCACCATCATCTCCGGCACCGGCGCCAACACGCGCGCCGTGCTTCCTGCCCTCAACACCGGTGCGCCCTCGCCTTACCTTCCGTCGAACCTTTGTTCGGCCCTGTCGATGAGCGCGCTTTCGCATCTACCGGCCTCGCCCGCCCTGCGCACGGCGCTGCCGGAACACGCCTCGGAATTCGAGGCCATCTTCGCTCATATCCGCGGTGCCGTCGCGGATATTGGCACCAGTGCTCCGGCCGCGCCGGCCGGGGCCTCATCATAAGAGCAGACAACAAGACCAACCCAAACCCTCTGGAGGTATGAAATGAAACATAAAATCAGCACTTTGATCGCAGCCGCGGTGATGGCGTTCGCGCTTCCCTCCGACGGCTTCGCGCGCGATCTCACCATCGTCGGCTTCGGCGGCGGCTATCAGGACAGCGCCCGTGAGCATCTCTTCGAGGCCTACGAGGCTGCTACCGGCACCGCCGTCAGTGACGATGTCTATAACGGCGAAATGGCCAAGATCTATGGCATGGTCGAAACCGGCAACGTCACCTACGACATCATCATGGTCGAGGCGCCGGAGCTGGTGCGCGGTTGTGAAGATGGAGTTTTCGCGCCTATCGATTACAGCGTGATCAGCGCCGACAAGTTCATCGACGGCGCGACCCATGAATGCGGCGTGGGCGGCACCGGCTGGGGGGCTGCGATGTTCTTCGACAAGGCCCGCCACCCGAACGGGCCGAGCAACTTTGTCGAGTTCTGGGATGTTGAGAACTTCCCCGGGATGCGCGCCATGCGGACTGGCCCGAAGATGACGCTGGAAGCCGCCCTGATGGCCGATGGCGTGGCCAAGGCCGATGTCTACGACGTGCTCGCCACCGACGAGGGCGTCGAGCGCGCCTTCGCCAAGCTCGACGAGATTAAGGACAACATGATCTGGTGGAAATCCGGCGCCCAGCCGCTCCAGCTGATCGGCAGCGGCGAGGTGGATTACGCTTTCGGCTACACGGGCCGGATCATCCGCGCCAACGACGAAGGAGCCGATTACCAGCTCAATTGGAACACGCTTCTTTACTCGATCGACTACTGGACGGTCGTGGCCGGCTCGCCGATGATGGACGAGGCCATGAAGATGATCGACTGGATAACGGATGCCGAACCGCTGCGCGCGCAGGCCGCCGTCTGGCCGATCTCGCCCGCGAACAAGGAAGTGAACGCCGATCCGGCGCTGCAGGAAGCCAACCCGGGCATGGTTCTGAACCATTCCGAGGAGGGCCTCTTCATCTCCACAGAGTTCTGGATCGAGCATGGCGACGAGCTTGAAGCCAAGTTCACATCCTGGGCCGCGCAATAAACGCCGCTCGTGAAAACGCCCCGCGCCCGTCTTGCGGCGGGCGCGGGCAACGCGCAAAGGTTTGTCCCCTACATGTCGAAGAAGAGCCGCATATCCTGGTTGCTTATCGCGCCGCTGCTCGCGCTGGTGCTCCTGGGCTTCATCCTGCCCATCGGCTACACGCTGGTGAAGGCCGTGGAGAACCCGGAAGTGACAGCCGCGCTACCGCGCACTGTGGCCGTGCTCGACAGGTGGGATGGCGAGGGAATGCCGCCTGAGGAAGCCTTCGCGGCGCTGGTGACCGATATAGAGGAGGGTCAGCGTGGCCGTGAATTCGGCTCGATGACCCGCCGGCTCAATTTCGAGCTGAACGGCGCGCGCTCCACCCTCATGCAGACCCGCCGCAGCCTCGACGAGCTTACGGCGCCCTATTCCGAGAGCCTGCCCGCCGCGATCCCCGAATGGGGCGACCCGCAGATGTGGCAACTCATCAAGACCAATTCCAACCCGATCACCGCGAGCTTCCTGTTGCGCGCGCTCGACCTGCAGATCACACCGGGCGGGCAAATCGAAGCGGTGCCCGAGGAGCGTGCGATCTTCATCGACCTCTTCAAGCGCACCTTCTGGATCAGCATCTGGGTGACGCTCATCTGCGTGCTGCTGGCCTATCCCACCGCCTATTACATCACCACGCTCTCGAACCGCGCCGCGAGCTACGCGATCCTTCTCGTGCTGGTGCCGTTCTGGACCTCGATCCTCGTGCGCACCACGGCGTGGTTCATCCTGCTGCAGCGCGAGGGGCCGATCAATGCAGGGCTTCTGGGGCTCAACATCGTCGATGAGCCGCTGCAGCTCATTTTCACCCGCTTTGCCGTTTACGTGGCAATGGTGCATGTGCTGCTGCCTTTCCAGATCCTGCCGCTCTACAGCGTGATGAAGCGCCAAGGCACCGACATGCTGCGCGCGGCCGCCTCGCTCGGCGCGCCTCCGTGGCGGCAATTCCTGCTCGTCTATCTCCCGCTCACCATGCCCGGCGTGGCGGCAGGGGCGGTGATCGTCTTCATGCTTTCGGTGGGGTTCTACGTGACGCCCGCGCTCGTCGGCGGCCTGCAAGACCAGATGGTGAGCTACTACATCGCGTTCTTCACCAACCAGTCGATCAACTTCGGCATGGTGGCGGCGCTCTCGCTCCTGCTGCTCTTCTTCACCGGCCTCCTGATCGTGATCGCGCGCAAGCTGGTGCCCAATCTCGACACCACGATCAAGGCGTGATGCGATGACCCGGATCTTCGTCACCGTCTTCGCCTGGATCGTGCTCTTCTTCCTCGTGGCACCGCTCGCGGTGATCTTCCCGCTCTCCTTCTCATCGGGCGAGATCCTCACCCTGCCTGTGCCGGGCTACTCGCTGCAATGGTACGAGGATTTCTTCTTCTCCGAGCGCTGGCTCGACGCCACGAAGAACAGCTTCATCGTGGGCATCGCCACGATGATCATCGCCACGCTGCTCGGCACCACCGCGGCCTATGGCATCAACCTCAGCAACTTCCGCGGCAAGACGCTGGTGCTGGCCACGCTCTCGCTGCCGATGGTGGTGCCGCTCATCGTCACCGCCGCCTCGATGTATCTGGCCTTCTCGGTGGTCGGCCTCGCCAATTCGCTCTGGGGGCTGATCGTAGCGCATACCATCGTGGCCACCCCCTACGTCGTTATCACCGTGCTGGCTTCGCTCAAGACCTTCGACGCGAACCTCATGCGCGGGGCGCTCTCGCTTGGCGCACCGCCTGTGACCGCCTTTCGCGAGGTGGTGCTACCGCTCATCATGCCCGGCGTGGCGGCGGGCGCGATCTTCGCCTTCGCCACTTCCTTCGACGAATTGGTGATCGCGATCTTCATCACCAGCCCCGGCGAGTTCACACTGCCGCGGCAGATGTTCGCCGGGCTGCGCGAGTTTCTCAGCCCAACGATCACCGCCGCCGCGGTCATCATGATCATGCTGAGCTTCATCCTTCTCTTCATCAGCGAGGCAATCCGCCGCCGTGGCGAGCGGCTTGTCGCCGCCCGCACAGACCAAACAGGATCGGACCAATGACCAATAGCAATGATCCGCTCGTTGTCTTCGAGAATGTCGACAAATCCTACGATGGTGGGGTCAAGGTGGTGGATAACCTCAACCTCGAGATCGCCGAAGGTGAATTTCTCACCCTGCTCGGCCCCTCCGGTTCGGGCAAGACGACCACGCTGATGATGCTCGCGGGCTTCGAGGCACCGAGCAAGGGCACGATCTGGTTCAAGGGTGCGCCGCTCAACAAGGTGCCGACCTACAAGCGCGATTTCGGCATCGTCTTCCAGAACTACGCGCTCTTTCCGCACATGACCGTGGCGGAGAACCTCGCCTTCCCGCTGCGGATGCGCCGCGAGAGCAAGGCCATGATCGAGGAGCGCGTGCGCGAGACACTCGACATGGTGAAGCTCGGGCCGCTGAAGGACAGGATGCCGGGCCAGCTTTCAGGCGGCCAGCAGCAGCGCGTGGCGCTGGCCAGGGCGCTGGTCTTCAAGCCGAAGATGGTGCTGATGGACGAGCCGCTGGGTGCGCTAGACAAGCAGTTGCGCGAACACATGCAGCTCGAGATCAAGCGTCTCCACGAAGATCTGGGCATCACCATGCTCTACGTCACGCATGACCAGACAGAGGCGCTCACCATGTCGAACCGCATCGCCGTCTTCGATCATGGCAAGATCCAGCAGATCGGCGCCCCGCGCGAGGTCTATTCGCGGCCCTCCAGCACCTTCGTCGCGGCGTTCATGGGCGAGAACAACCGGCTCGACGGCCTTGTGCATGCCGAAGACGATGGCCATGTGCACGTTCGCACCTGCGACGGCGGCCCGGCTCTCCGTGCCATGCCCGCGGCCGACAGGCCGGGGCGGGGGCAGGAGACGGTGCTAATGGTGCGTCCCGAAAGCGTGCTGATCGGCAGGCGCGAGGATGCCGAGAACAGCTTCGAGGGCCGCGTGACAGACGTTGTCTATCACGGCGATCACCTGCGGCTCTGTCTCGAGGTCGAAGGCGTGGGCACGCTTATCGTGCGCCACCTGGTCGCCGAGGCCGAAGCCGAATACCGCCCCGGCGACACCGTGCAAGTGTGCTGGCGGGCCCGCCACATGCACGCCTTCCGCTGCTGATCTCTCTCGCATTTCCGACAAAGGACACATGGCCATGACCTCTCCGTTCCCCGCCCCCGCGACAGACGGGATCGCAGCCACCGCCACCGGCCCGGAAGGCCTCCCGCGATACGGACATTATATCGACGGCGCCTTCGTGCCGCCGGTCGGCGGGCAGTATTTCGACACCTACGACCCGGTCACTGGCGAGGTCTGGGCCCAGATCGCACGAGGGCAGGCCGAGGATGTGAACGCCGCCTGCGAGGCCGCGCATCGTGCTTTCGAGGCGCCCGAATGGCGCGGGCTTTCCGCCTCGGCGCGGGGGCGGCTCATGCGCCGGCTCGGCGATCTCATTCTCAAGAATGCCGATTGGCTCGCGGCGGTGGAAATGAAGGACAATGGCAAGCTCATCGCCGAGCTTGGCAACCAGATGCGCTACATGGCGAACTACTACTACTACTACGGCGGCCTCGCCGACAAGATCGAGGGCGCGACGATCCCCACCGACAAGCCCGGCGTCTTCAACTTTACCCGCTACGAGCCCATTGGCGTCGTGGCCTGCATCATGCCGTGGAACTCGCCGCTGCCACTCACCTCGCTCAAGCTCGCCCCCGCGCTCGCGGCGGGCAACACGGTGGTGCTGAAACCTTCGGAATTCACGTCCGCCTCGCTGCTGGAATTCGTGAAGCTGGTGGAGCTTGCGGGCTTTCCGAAGGGGGTGGTCAACGTGGTTACAGGCTTTGGCCACGAGATGGGCAATGCGCTGGTTTCACACAAGCTCGTCGAGCGGATCGCCTTCACCGGCGGGCCGGAGGCAGGGCGCGTCATCAATGAGCAGGCAGCGCGCTCGATGAAACGCGTGACGATGGAGCTGGGCGGCAAATCGCCCAATATCATATTCGAGGATGCCGATCTCGATCAGGCGATCAAGGGCGCCGTCACCGGCATTTTCGCCGCCTCCGGACAAACCTGCGTGGCTGGCTCGCGGCTGCTGCTGCAACGCTCGATCCACGATGACTTTCTCGAGAGGCTGGTGGATTTCCTGAAGGACATCCGCTTCGGCCACCCGAGCGACCCGGAAACCCAGATCGCGCCCATCTCCACCGCGCCGCAGATGGAGAAGATCGAGGCCTATGTGCGCATCGCGCAGGAAGAGGGCGCGCGGCTGGTGCGCGGCGGCAAACGCGCCGAGGTGCCGGGCTATCCCAACGGGCTCTTCTACGAGCCCACCATCTTCGCCGATGTCCGCAACGACATGCGTATCGCGCAGGAGGAAGTTTTCGGCCCGGTGCTTTCGGTCATCCCCTTCGAGGATGAAGACGATGCCGTGCGCATCGCCAATGACATCGATTTCGGCCTCGCCGCCGGCATCTGGACGCGCGATCTGGCACGCGGCATCCGGATGACCGAGAAGGTGCGCGCAGGCACGATCTGGGTGAACAACTACCGCTCCACCTCTACAACCTCGCCCTTCGGCGGCTTCAAGATGAGCGGCACGGGGCGCGAGGGTGGCATCCCCGGCATGATGGAATATCTGGAACTGAAGAGCGTGTGGATTTCGACCAATGTCGAGATCCCGAACCCCTTCATCCGGCGCTGAGCGTCACGCCCGGCTGGCCACGGCCCGGATTTCCACCAGCGCCTTGGGCGGGATGAACTCCGTCACCCCCACGGCCGTCCATGCCGGGTAGGGCTCGCCGATATACTGGTCCTTCACCGCCGAGAAGAGGTCGATATGCTTGCGCAGATCGACATGAAAGGTGGTGATCTCCACGATGTTGTCGAAGGTGAGCCCGGCCTCGTCGAGATAGGCGCCGAGCTTGAGGAAGGCATCATGAAACTGCGCCTCCGGCTCCTCGGCAAAGGGCCTGTCGGGGTGCGAGGCGGTGCAACCCGCCAGAAAAACCAGCGGGCCCGCATCTACGGCGGCGGAAAAATGGTAGTCGTGGTAGTAATGCTTGTATTTTTCCGGCACATGAACTGTCTTCACCTGCAACCTCCGCAGCTTGGGCTTCCGAAAAGCCGTTTTAGATGTCACTATTCCAACTAGAGCAAGCCGCACTACATGTATAGGATACGCAACCGCAGCCCGCGGGGATTGCGCCGGACCAGGGGGCCGCGGCAGAGTGCCAAAGCCAAAGGAGGCTCATTATGGCCGAGAATGAAGTTTACGAGATTTCCGTGAAATCCGTCGAGGTTTCGGAAAAGGAAGACGGCTCCGGCGAGATCAAGGTAGTCTACAAGGGCCGGGCCGAAGAAAAGACCACGGTCGAGCCCTTCGTCTCCATCGACTTCTGGGATATCTTCGATTGCTGCCAGCGCATCTCGCGTCAGATGGTGATGAGCGAATTCCGGCCCAATGGGGGCGTGAATTTCGAGTTCAACATGGTCGATGAAAAAGGCATCTCGATCTGGCACACCTCGCCCAACAACTTCCTGAAGATGCCGCTTCGCATGAACATGGACTGGACCTGCAACCACCTGCAGAACAACTTCAAGTCCTATACCACGCTGGGCGTGATCGAACTGCCCGAGGAGCTTTATCTCATCGAGGGCCGGATGCCCACGCAGAAGCTCGCGGAACTCTTGATGGATTCGATGGTGTCGGGTCTGGAATTCATTGGCTTCATGTTCCTCCAGCGTGAACGCATGGGCGCCGCGCACCAGATGGAGTGAGCCTCGCCGCGCCGCTGGCTGCGGTGGCGCGGGTCTTCCCCAAATCTGGTTCCGATCACGGTTAGAGCTTTCTGGTGGTACTTAAATGTATTATAGTTAATACAATAATGCATCCTGAAACCGGAGCGCGCCCTTGCCCATCGATCCTGCCGCCTTCGACCATGCCCGTCGCTACCGCGAGCGCGCATTGAAAACGCTGAGCTACGGCGTTTCCTCCACCCCGCGCGGCAACCAGTTGCCCGCCCCCATCGTGGCGGCGCGGGCCGAGGGCGCTCATGTCTACGATGCCGAGGGCAACCGCTTCATAGACTATGCGGCAGGCTACGGGCCCCTCATCCTCGGCCATTCGCCAGCTTGTGTGATCGACGCCGTCAAGGCGGAGCTGGGCCGGGGGCTGCGCACCGCGAGCGTGCATGCGGGCGAGGCGGAGCTGGCCGAGCTTGTCTGCGAGACGCTCCCCTCGGCGGAGAAATGCGCGTTTCTGAGTTCCGGCACCGAGGCCGTGCAGCTTGCGCTCCGCATCGCCCGCGCGGCCACCGGGCGCACGAAGGTCGTGAAATTCCGGGGCAATTATCACGGCTGGATGGATTCCATCCATGCCGCCAATTCCGTGAGCAACGACGGGCCCGGCACGCTCGGGCAAGACCCGGATGCAAGCCGCGCGCTGACCATACTCGACTGGGGCGATGCAGCGGCGCTCGAAGAGGTGCTGACATCCGATTTCGCCGCCGTCATTCTCGAGCCTGTCGCGATCAATGGCGGCTGCTTCATGCCGCCCGATGGCTTCCTGCAGGAGGTGCGCCGCCTCACCCGAAAGGCAGGCGCGATGCTGATCTTCGACGAGGTCATCACGGGGTATCGCCTGGCACTTGGTGGCGCGCAGGAAAAACTGGGTGTCACACCCGACCTGTCTGTGATCGGCAAGGCCATGGGCAGCGGGTTGCCCATCGGCGCTGTGGCGGGCTCCGATGCGGCGATGGCACCGGTCAGCTCCGGCAAGCTCTTCCATCGTGGCACGTTCAACGGCAATCCGATTTGCGTGGCGGCCTCCATCGCCTGTATCACCCACTTGCGAGACAACGCGGCGCAGCTCTACCCGGCGATCGACGCGATGGCCGAACGGCTGGAGCAGGGAGCTACGGCCGCTTTCGCCTCGCAAGGCATCACCGCTGCCGTCAACCGTATCGGCTCGGCGGTGCAGATCGCGCTCGGGTTGCCCGAGATGCCCAGCCTCGCCGATACCGCGCAGGCCGATTTCGCGGCCACGCAGCGCTTTTCGGGGGCGCTGTTGCGGCAGGGCGTGCAGATCATCGGGCGCGGGCTCACCTATGTGGGCGCGGCCCATACCGAAGATGACATGGCCAAGACGGTGGAAGCCTTCGCGCGCGCGGCTGAAACCTTCCACCGCGAGGAGCGCGCCGCCGGATGATGGACGACACGCCCGCCATTTCCCGCCCCGAGGGTTACGAGGCCTCGGGCGCCACGCCGCTCTATTTTCGCATCTTCATGGTGCTCGAGCGCGAGATTCGCGGTGGCCAGTACCCCGCCGCCGAGCCGATGCCCAGCGAAGACGCCATCGCTCAGCGTTTCGGCGTCTCGCGCGTGACGGTGCGCCACGCGATGTCGCTGCTGGCCGAGCGGGGCCTTGTGAGCCGCCAACGCGGCAAGGGCACCTTCGCCTCCGCCGAGGCCCGCGCCGCACCGTTGGCCGAGGGCAATTTCAGCGGGCTCCACCACAACATGGCCGAGTTCGAACAGGGGTCGCGCGTCGTTGTGCTCGAGGTGTCGGACGCGCCGATGCCGGGCTGGGCCGAGGTGTCGGCCGGCCGTTGGGAGGGCCATGGGGCGCGCATCATCCGCACGCGGGGCGACGACAGCGGCCCGCTTTCCTATTCGGTCTGCCATCTCTCTCCGCAGGCAACGCCGTGGATCGATCCGCGCCGGATCGGCAATCGAACGATCCTCTCGGCGTTGCAGGAGGCGGGGCTGCTGGCTGCGCGGGTGGAGCAGCGACTTGGCGCCACTGTGGCCGGCGACGATCTTGGATCGCATCTCTGCCTCGAGCCGGGCGCGCCGGTCATTCGCATGCGCCGGGTGGTCTTCGACGACTGGGGCCACGCGTTCCAGTGTCTCGAGCTTTTCTACCGCGCCGACCGGTTCGAATATTGCGTGAACCTAGCGCGCGAAGGCGATGTATCGGGTGCGCCTTCCTGGGTGCGGCGTCAGCCGTAACCGGCCGACGCTTCACATTCGTCCGGGGAAAGGGGATGATCGGCCAAACCATCCCAGCAGGAAACCCACTCGGCACCCTGGCATGACGCGGCTCAACCTCGATCAGCTCAGAACCTTCCTCGCCGTCATCCGCATGGGCGGCATCGGCAAGGCGTCGCAGGCGCTGAACCTCACGCAGCCGGCAGTGACGACGCGCATCCGCAATCTCGAGGCCTCGCTAAGTGCCGAGCTTTTCGAGCGTAGGGGCAGTGGGCTCAAGCTGACCAAGCGGGGCGAGCTGCTTCTGAAATATGCCGAGCAGTTCGAGCAGCTGGGCGAGCTTGTGCAGCGCGACGTGATCGACCCGAGGGCGACCGAGGGCCAGCTCCGCCTCGGTGTTTCGGAGACCATCGCGCAATGCTGGCTGCCGGAGTTCATCGCGCGGCTGCACCAGCACTATCCGAAGCTCGAAATCGAGATCAACGTGGATATTTCCACCAATCTGCGCGCCGGACTCCTGGAGCGGCAGATCGACCTCGCGATCCTGCTTGGCCCGATTTCCGAGTTCTCGGTCGACAATATCGAGCTGCCGGGCTTCGAGCTGGCTTGGTATCGCGCGCCGCAGGGCGAGGGGCAGGGGCCGCAAACCGAGGGTCATTTCGCCCGCCCGGTCATCACCTATGCGCGCAACACTCGGCCCTATCGCGAGCTCAAAGCAGAGCTATTCCGCCGTGTCGGCCCGGGCATTCCGCTTTTCCCTTCTTCCTCGCTCTCCGCCTGTTTCCGGCTGGTGGAGGCGGGGCTTGGCGTGGCGGCCCTTCCGCGTGCGCTCGGCGCGAGCTACGTGAAGGCTGGCCGGATCGAGGAATTCGACCCCGGCTGGCACCCCTCACCCCTGCGCTTCACCGCCTCCTATATGGGCGAGCCGAAGAGCCACATGGTGGCCACTGCCGCGGAAACGGCGCTGGCCGTCGCACTGGAATATGCGGGCGCATAAAACATCCTTATGACTTGAGGAAATTTATTTCGATTTGTTTTTATAGACCTCAGGGGCAATGCTCGATGCTGTACCGAAGGACAGCGCCTTGCAAACTGCCTATCAGGATCTCAAACCCATCGGCACGGACGATCTGCGCGCGGTGATCCGTGCGGGCGACTACACGGGCCATACCGCCGGGCTGGGCCTGGGCTGCCTGCAGGCCAACGTGGTGATCCTCCCCGAGGCGCATGCGCTCGACTTCATGCGCTATTGCCAGCGCAACCCCAAGCCCTGCCCGCTTGCGGGGGTGTCCGACACGGGCGACCCAATGATGCGGACGCTGGGCCGCGATATCGACATTCGCACCGATGTGCCTGCCTATAACGTCTACCGCGATGGCCGTCTCGCGGAGCGGCTTGCGGATATCCGCGCGCTTTGGGCCGAAGACATGGTGGCCTTCGCCCTTGGCTGCTCATTCACCTTCGAGCATGCCCTGCAGCGTGCGGGGCTGACGCTCTGGCATATTGAGAACAACACCACCGTGCCGATGTTCCGCTCCAGCGTGGAGACGGCCCCGGCCGGGCCCTTCCGCGGCAAGATGGTGGTGAGCATGCGCGCAATCCCCGAGGCGCAGCTTGATCTGGTGGATGAAATCTCGCGCCGTTACCCGCTCGCCCATGGCGCGCCGGTGCACAAGGGCGACCCGGCAGCCATCGGCATCGCCGACATCAACCGCCCCGACTGGGGCGACCCGGCGCCGGTGGGCAAGGGCGAGGTGCCGGTGTTCTGGGCCTGCGGCGTGACCCCGCAAGTGGCCATCGAGGCCGCGCGGCTGCCGCTCTGCATCACCCATGCGCCAGGGCATATGCTGGTGACCGACATTCCCGAACAGGCCGAGGTGCCCGTTCTGACCGACTGAAAGCAAACGACACGTCAAACCGACAAGGAGAGGACCACATGACACGGAAAATCACATTCACAGCCGCCGCCACAGCCCTTGCCGCGCTGGCCGCCGCGCCCGCCATGGCCGAGGAGTTCTCGGTGGTGGGCAGCTGGTCGAGCCTGCCGCTGCACCAGCAATTCGAAACTCCCTTCTGGACCGAAACGCTGCCCGCGGCTTCGGATGGCGAAATCTCGGTCTCGCTCACCACCCATGGCGAAATGAACCTCGGGGTGGCCGATGTCTACCGGCTGCTGGGGCAGGGCGTCTATGACGTGGCGATGACCGTGGCCGATTATGCCGTGGCCGACGCCCCCGCCCTCGAGGGGCTCGACGTGCCGCTGGTGGCGCTCTCGGCGTCGGAGGCCCGCGCGATGGTCGATGCCGCGCGCCCGATGGTGGAAGATATCTACCGCGACACCTTCAACAGCCACGTGCTCGCCATCGCGCCCTATCCGCCGCAGGTGGTGTTCTGCAACGCCGAGGTGTCCGAACTGGCCGATCTGGAAGGGCTGAAAGTGCGCGCCTCGGGCCGAATGACCGCGAAATTCCTTGAAGCTCTCGGTGCCGAAGGCGTCAACGTGAGCTTCTCGGAAGTGCCGGGCGCGCTGCAGAAGGGCGTTGTCGATTGCGCCGTCACCGGCGCTGGCTCGGGCTACAGCGCGGGCTGGTGGGAAGTGTCTACCCATCTCATGCCGATCCCGCTCGGCGGCTGGGATTCGGTTGTGACAGCCATCAATCTCGACAAGTGGAACAGCCTCGATGCCGAGATGCAGGAGTTGATCTCGACCCAGATCAAGACCGAGTTCGAGGATCCGGCCTGGGCCGTGGCGCAGGATGCGCTCGTCAACGATATCGCCTGCCTCACCGGCAACGGAGAGTGCCCGGCGGGCGAGGCGCGCGATATGACGCTGGTCGAGGTGTCCGACGCCGATTTCGAGAAGGCGCGTAGCATCCTCGTCAACGAGGTGCTGCCCGACTGGGCCGAGCGCGCCGGCGGCGACTGGGCCGAGCGCTGGAACGCCTCCGTGGGCGAGGTGGTGGACGTGACCATCTCCGCCGGGGGATAAGGGCCGCGCGCCTTTCATGACAGATGAGGACCCCGCCATGCCGGACCGCCTACTTGCAACGCTGCGCCGCCTCAACCGGGGAGTGGCCATCCTGATCGGGGTGCTGCTCTTCGGCTGCGCCGGTTTCGTGTTGCTCGATATCGCGCTTCGGCAGGCGGGGTCTTCCTTTGGGGGCACTGACGAGATCAGTGGCTATGTCATGGCCATCGCCACCTCATGGGGCATGGGCTACGCGCTGTTGGAACTGGGCCATGTGCGCATCGACCTCGTGCGGAGCCGGGCCGGCAGCCTTGGCCGCGCGCTCTTCGATCTCTTCTCGATGCTGGTTCTCGCGCTCACCGTGGCGCTCATCGCCTTCAAATGCTGGCCGGTGCTCGAGCGCTCGCTGACCGTGGGCTCGCGCGCCAACACGCCGCTGGAAACCCCGCTCTGGCTGGTGCAACTGCCGTGGTTCGCGGGCTGGGTGTGGTTCGCGCTGATGGCGTGGCTCACCTTCGCGGCCGCTCTCGCGCTGGTGGTTCAGGGCCGCTTTTCCGCCGCCGAGGCCGCCATTGGCGCCTTCGGCGAAGAGCAGGAGGTGGCGTCGTGATCACCTATGTCTCGCTGGGCCTGCTGGGCCTTCTGGCGCTCTCCATACCGGTGGGCATCGTGCTCTTCCTGCTGGGTTTCGGGGTGGATGCCTTCTTCAGCCCCTTCCCGCTCATCCGAGGCCTCGGCAACATGGTGTGGTCGACATCCAACAATGCCACGCTCATCGCCATCCCCTTCTTCGTGCTCCTGGGCGAGATCCTTGTGCGGAGCGGCGTGGCGGAACGCACCTATGCCGCGCTCGACAGGTGGATCTCGTGGCTGCCCGGCGGGCTGGTACACGCCAACGTGGCCACCGCCACGATGTTCTCGGCCACGTCTGGCTCGTCGGTCGCGACCGCGGCCACCGTTGCCACCGTGGCCATGCCGCAGGCCGAGAAGCTGGGCTACGACCCAAAGCTCTTTTCCGGCGCGATCGCGGCAGGGGGCACGCTGGGGATCATGATCCCGCCCTCGATCAATCTCATCGTCTACGGCTTTCTTACCCAGACCTCGATCCCGCAGCTCTTTCTCGCCGGCCTGCTCCCGGGCATAGGGCTGGCGCTGGGGTTCATCGTGATGACCGCCGTGATCTGCGCCATCCGCCCCGAACTCGGTGGCGAACGGCGCGTCTTTCCGCTTTCGGAGATGCTGCGTGCGCTGGTGCATCTGGTGCCCATCATCCTGCTCTTCACCGTCATCATCGGCACGATCTACAAGGGCTGGGCGACCCCTACCGAGGCCGCCGCCGTGGGCGTGGCGGGTGCGCTCGCCATTGCCGCGCTCTTCGGGGGTGTGTCGTTCTCGATGATCTCCGAAAGCATCCTCGGCACGGTCAAGATCACCTCGATGATCATGCTGGTGGTGCTGGGCGCCTCCTTCCTCAACTTCACGCTGGCCTCCGCCGGCCTCGGCAACGAGCTGCGCGATTTCCTGGAAGGGCTGGGCCTCTCGCCGCTCTCCACGATCTTCGTCATCGTGGGCATCTACATCGTGCTGGGTTTCTTCATAGAAACGCTCTCGCTGATGGTCGTAACGATCCCCATCATCGTGCCGCTGGTGGTGGCGTTGGGCTACGATCCGATCTGGTTCGGCATCCTGATGATCGTGCTGATCGAGATGGCGCTCATCACGCCGCCCGTGGGCCTCAACCTCTACGTGGTGCAGGGCGCGCGCAAGGGCGGGCGGATGAGCGAGGTGATGCTGGGGGCTGCGCCCTATGCCGGCGCGATGCTGCTGATGGCGCTGGCGCTCATTGCCTTCCCGCAGATCGCGCTTTACCTTCCCGAGGCCGTGGGGCGCTGAGCCGGGCCGATCCAAGGTTTCTAAGCCGTTGGGTCACACCCCCCTGCACCGCGCGTGGCCTCTGCCTGTGCCGCGCCAGTTTCAGTGCGACATAACGCGCCCGAAGCTACCCCGGTCGGAACCCGACACTATCTGTCAGGCAACAAGGAAAGTTACTGATAGGTGTTCAAATGGATGTGCTGCTTCTGTCCCGTATCCAGTTCGCGGCCAACATCTCGTTCCACATTCTCTTCCCCACCATCACCATCGCGCTGGGGTGGATGCTGCTCTATTTCCGCCTGCGTTTCGCCCGCTCGGGCGACGAGGCGTGGATGGATGCCTATCGCTTCTGGGTGAAGGTCTTCGCGCTCTCCTTTGCGATGGGCGTGGTCTCGGGCATCACCATGTCCTTCCAGTTCGGCACCAACTGGCCGGGCTTCATGGAGACGGTGGGCAATATCGCGGGGCCCTTGCTGGCCTATGAAATCCTCACCGCCTTCTTTCTCGAGGCGGTCTTCCTCGGCATCATGCTCTTCGGCGCCTCGCGCGTGCCGGGCTGGCTGCATATCCTGTCGACCTTCCTCGTGGCCTTCGGCACCACCATGTCGGCCTTCTGGATCCTCGTTCTGAACTCGTGGATGCACACGCCCGCGGGCTTCGAGATGCGCGACGGCGTGGCCCATGCGACGGATTGGCTGGCGATCATCTTCAACCCGTCGATGCCCTACCGGCTCACCCATATGCTGCTCGCCTCGGGCCTCACGGCGGCCTTCCTGATCGCCGGGCTCTCGGCCTTCCGGCGGCTCAGGGGCGACCGCTCGGAGGGCGTGCGGGTGGCGCTGCGTACCGGCATCGGCTGTGCGGCGATCCTCATTCCGCTGCAGATTCTGATGGGCGACCTGCACGGGCTCAACACGCTCGAGCACCAGCCCGCCAAGGTGGCGGCGATGGAGGGCAACTGGGAGACGGGCAGCAACGTGCCGCTCCTGCTCTTCGCCATCCCCGACGAGGCGGCGCGCGAGAACCGATTCGAGATAGGCATCCCCTCGGGGGCAAGCCTCATCCTCACCCACAAGCCCGAGGGCGTGGTGCCGGGGCTCAACGACTTCTTGACCGAGGAGGGCGAGGTGCTGCACCCGCCGGTGGCCAAGGTGTTCTGGGCCTTCCGGGTGATGGTGGGCACGGGCATGGCGATGCTGCTGGTGAGCTGGCTCGCGGTGGCGCTGATGCTCAGGCGCGACCCGGCCCGCGCGGGCAGCTGGGCCGCGCGCCGCCGGGGCGTGGATGGCCTGCCGCGCTGGATGCTCTTCGGGTTTGTCGCGATGGGCTTCTCCGGCTGGGTCGCCACGCTGGCGGGCTGGTATGTAACCGAGATCGGGCGGCAACCGTGGCTCGTGCAGGGCGTGATGACTACCGAGATGGCCGTGGCCGACGTGCCCGCCGGCATGGTGCTCTCGACGCTCATCGCCTATCTCGCCGTCTACGCGGTGCTGCTAGGCGCCTATATCAGCGTGCTCGTCTACCTCGCCGTCAAGGCGGCGGGCGGGAGCGACCTGCGCAACCCCTATCCGCGCGACCCCATCGAGAGCGCGGCGACCCCTGCCGAATAAGGAGTACGCGGGATGATGACCCTCTTCGGCGACCCGGGCACATGGCTGCCGTTCACCTTCGCGCTCCTGATGGGGTTCTCGATCCTCATCTACGTCGTGCTCGACGGGTTCGACCTTGGCGTGGGCCTGCTGGCCCCGCTTGGCAGCGAGGCCGAACGCGACCGCATGATCGCCTCCATCGGCCCCTTCTGGGACGCCAACGAGACATGGCTGGTGATGGCCATCGGCCTCTTGCTCGTGGCCTTCCCGCCTGCCCATGGAATCGTGCTCTCGGGGCTCTACCTGCCGGTCACGATCATGCTGATCGGCCTGATTCTGCGCGGCGTGGCCTTCGAGTTTCGCGCCAAGGCGCCCAAGCGCTACAAGGCGGGGTGGGACTGGGCCTTTTTCGCCGGCTCCGCCGCCACCTCGCTCACGCAGGGCTTCATGCTGGGGTTGTATGTGGTGGGGCTGCAATGGAGCGTCACCAGCGTGGGTTTCGCGCTGCTCACGGGCGTCTTCCTCACTGTGGCCTATTCCTTCATCGGGGCGACGTGGCTGATCTGGAAGACTGAAGGCGCGCTGCAGCAGAAGGCGCTCGATTGGGCGCGGGGCGGCATCTGGGGCGTCTTTGGCGGGGTGGCCGCCATCTCCATCGCCTCGCCGCTCGCCAGCCCGCGTATCTTCGAGAAATGGTTCGGGTTTCCCGAGATCCTGCTGCTCGCGCCCCTGCCGGTGCTCTCGGTGGCGATCGGGCTGGTGTTGATGCGCCGCATCGCGCGCTTCGCGCCCGGCCCGCGTGACTGGGTGCCCTTCGCGCTCACCGTGGCGCTCTTCATCCTCGCCTTCGCGGGGCTGGCCTATTCCTTCTATCCCTACGTGGTGCCCTCGCAGCTCACGCTCTACGAGGCCGCTGCCGCGCCCGAGAGCCTGATGATCATTCTCGTGGGCGTGCTCTTCGTGCTGCCGATGATCATGGGCTACACGGTGATGGCCTACGTGATCTTCGGGGGCAAGGCGCGGGCGCTCAGCTACGAGTGATAGGCGCCTCGGGCGCGTGCGCGTCGATCAGCGCGCGCGCCGCGAGCTTGGCATCCTGCGCCGCCTGCCGCCCGCGCCCCAGCACGGCCATCACGATGGCGCCCTCCTTCAGGAGCAACAGTTGCTGGGCCAGAGCCTTGGGGTCGGCCACGCCCGCCGCCGTGCAGAGCGCGGTGAAGTGATCTGCCAGAAGCCGCTTGTGCATGGCCGATTGCGCGTGGATCGGGTCGTCATGCTCCTGGTATTCGGCGGAGGCCTTGATGAACATGCAGCCGCGAAACTCGCGCTGCGCGAACCACTCCTCCAGCGCGTCGAAGATTGCCAGAAGCCTGCCGCGCGGGCTCTCTCCAAGCTCGTCGATGCGCCGGAAGAGCCAGTTGCGGAAATTCTCGTCGCGCAGGCGCAGGACGGCGAGGATCAGATCCTCCTTGGTGCGGAAGTGCTTGTACATCGAGGTTTTCGACACCCCGCTTTCGGCAGCCAGAAGATCCATCCCGGTGGCGTGAAAGCCGTTTCGGTAGAAAGTCTCCAGCGCCTTGCGAACGAGTTCATCCCGTTTCGTTTGCCGCATGATTCGCCTCCAAAGTTAACAGATCGGTTTTAATTTCGATGGCGGGGCGTTTCAAGGAAAACCTTCTAACCCGTTTTGAATATTGGTGAAAATTTGCGATCACGGACGCGTTATCCGGCGGGGCAAACATTTCTGTTGACGTAGTTAACCGATCAGTGCACCTTCGGATGTGTTGACCGATCGGTTAACCCAACGCATCGCTGAAGGATCACCAGAATGACGCAACGCCACGCTCCCACGGCCCAGCGCCCGGCCTTGTCCCACGGCCCGGCTGCCCGCGTCCGCCCGCTCCCCGGGGCGCCGGTGCATCCCGAAAGCCAGCGTCGGGCGGGCCGCAATGCGGCCAGCCCCAGCGCCCCGGCCACACTCCTCCTCTCCCTGTCTGCCCGGCCGGGGCGCACCAACCCTCTGGAAAGCACACAAATGACACGCCCCCCTCTTCCCCCCTTCACCCGAGAAACCGCCCTTCAGAAGGTCCGCATGGCCGAAGATGGCTGGAACGGCACCGACCCCGAAAAGGTCGCGCTGGCCTACACAGCCGACAGCCAGTGGCGGAACCGCGCCGAGATCTTCGAGGGCCGCGAGGCGATCATCGCCTTTCTCACCCGCAAATGGGCCCGCGAACTCGATTACCGGCTCGTCAAGGAGCTCTGGACCTTCGAGGGCAACCGCATCGCCGTGCGCTTCGCCTACGAGTGGCGCGACGACAGCGGCACCTGGTTCCGCGCCTTCGGCAACGAGAACTGGGAATTCGCCGAGAACGGCCTGATGCGCCGCCGCATCGCCTCGATCAACGACACGCCCATCGCCGAGGCCGAGCGCCTGCTGCGCTGGGAGAAAGGCCCGCGCCCCGAGGCGCATCCGGGCCTCACCGAGCTGGGCCTCTAGCGCGCCAGACCGGAATTCCGGCGCGGCTTTTCTCGCGGCGCCGACCCCCAGGAAAAGCGGAAAACTCCGCCTTCCACGCGGCCCCTTTGGGCCGTGGCCAGAGATGCCGTGCCGCAAGGCCCGGCTGGCACCCCGCCACCCCGGCGGCGCAGGACACGGAAAAAGGCGCCGTCCGTTCATTGAAACCGAAACCGAAAAGGACTGAGAGAATGACACAGCATCACGACCACGACCACGATTGCGGCTGCGGGATCACGCCCGAGCATGTCGATCACGCCCGCCGCCGGGTGCTTGCGGGCGCCGCCGGCATCGCCGCCGCCGGGGCGGTTGCCATCACCGGCCAAGGCGCGCAAGCCGCCACCGACGAGGCGCGCGCGCTCTATGCCGACCCGGAAAACCCCGGCCTGCCGCAGATCGACATGGAGATCGAACCGGGCCGCACCGCGCTGGTGGTGACCGACCCGCAGATCGACTTTCTCTCGGAAGACGGCGTGACATGGGGCGTGGTGGGCGAAAGCGTGACCGAGCAGGGCACGGTGGACAATATCGAGCGGCTCTTCATCGCGGCCAAGGCGGCGGGCATGCCGGTGTTCATCTCGCCCCACTATTACTACCCGCACGATCACAAGTGGCATTTCGAGGGCACGCTCGAGGCCACCATGCACGGCATCGGCATGTTCGACAGGCCGGGCCCGCTGAACCTCGATGGGTTCGAAGGCTCCGGCGCCGACTGGATGCCGCAGTACAAGAAATACATCGAGGATGGCGAAACCATCGTCTGCTCGCCCCACAAGGTTTACAGCCCCGCGCAGAACGACCTGAACCTGCAGCTGCGCAAGCGCGGCATCGACAAGGTGATCCTCGCGGGCATGTCGGCCAATCTCTGCACCCAGGCGCATCTCTACGAGCTGCTGGAGCTGGGCTACGAGGTGGCCGTGGTGCGCGACGCCACCGCCGGGGCCAAGGTGCCCGAGGGCGACGGCTACCTTGCCGCCATCATCAACTTCCGCATGGTCGCCAATGGCGTCTGGTGGACGGACGACGCGGTGAAACGCATCGCCTCGGGCGCCTGACGCGCTCTCTCTGACTATCCCGAAACCCAACCCCTCAGAAAGGATCTCTCTCATGAAAACCGAACTCCTCAAGGAAACCATCCGCTGGACCGGCACCATTCTCATCGCTTCCGCGGCCACCTTCTCGATCGCCACATGGGCTTACGCGGCCGACGAATATAACGTCGCCAACGGCCTCACGCTCACCGGCAAGCCGCTGGGGATGCACGGCATCGACCCGGTCTCGATGTTTCGGGGCGATGCCCCCACCATCGGCGATGCCACCCTCACCGTGGCCCATGACGGGGTGGACTACTACTTCGCTACCGCCGAGGCCAAATCCGAGTTCGAGGCAGACCCCGCCGGGCACCTGCCGCAGTTCGGAGGCTTCTGTGCCTTTGGCGTCTATGTCGGGAAGAAGCTCGACGGGGACGTGCGCTATGCCGATATCGTCGATGGAAAGCTCTACCTCTTCGTTAACGCAGCGATCTTCGAGAAATATCTCGAGAACCGCGAAGCCGTGATCGCGGGCGCCTTCGAGGCGTGGCCGGGCATCCGCTCGACGCCTGTCGAAGAGCTCTGAGCCAGGGCGCTCCCTCGCAGCACCGGCCTGCCGCGCATCGCCTGCGCGGCAGGCCCTTGCGTTTGCGGCAGGGGGCGCTCCGAATCCGCCGGGGCACGAATCCGTCTCGACAAGGCGCCACGATCCGGGCCAGTCTTGCCGCTGTCTGAACGGAGGATCCTGCCCATGAAGCCCATCGAAACCGCAGAGCGCCGCGTCGTGAACCTGAAATCCGCGCAGTTCGAACCCTGGGATGCGACCGGCGAGCTGGAAAGCGGCACCGGCATTCTCCAGCTCAACCCCGATGCGCCGCGCGGCACGGGGTTCTACATCTACAAGATGGAACCCGGCTCGCGCTCGACGCCGCACCGGCATGGCGGGGCGGAGGAGTTTCTCATCCTCGAGGGCACGCTGATCGACAATGACGGCACCGTGTATGAGCAGGGCGACGTGGTGTGGCTCGCGCCCGGCACGGAGCATACCTCGCACACGGAAACCGGCTGCCTGATCGCCGTTTATGCCGAGGGCGACGAGGTGACGCTCAAGGGGTGAGGCCTCTTGGCCGTGCGCGGCGGCCCTGCGGGCCTCGATGCCGCGCCCGGCGCTGCGTCAGGTCGCTTTCCTCAAGGCTTCTGCCCCCGGAAATGATGGGGGCAATGCTCGCCCGAGGCCACCACGGGCACCATCGCCTCCCATGTGGCGATCTGGTCGAGCACGTCCTTCGGGCCGAGGATCGCCTCGAACTCGGCGCGGCCTTCGCCGGTGAGGCGCTCGAGCTCGGCCTTGGCCTGTTCCTTGTACCACGCGTTGCGGCTGACGAGGCGCACGTTCTGGAATCCTGCGCCCTTCAGCGCGGCCTCGTATCGCTTGGGGGAGGCCATGGCGAAATCGAGCCCCTCGCAGGCGATGT
>JAVKDQ010000114.1:0-40443 GCA_040222155.1 Roseovarius sp. | reverse complement strand
AGCGCGGCGCGGGCGCGGTCGTAGAGGCCGCGCTCGGTGGTCTTGAGGCCGCGCCACGGGTCTGCCGCGCGCACCCGCTCATGCGCCATCGCGTAGCGCCAGACCGTGCCTGCGGGCAGCGGCGTGAAGGGCTGGGTCTCTACCGCCACATGGCCTTGCCGGTCGCAGGTGAGGCGCACGCGCAACGGCCCCTCGCCCGCCACGCCATCGAGCGCGGGCCCGGCCCCTTGCGGCACGATGCCCAGCCGCGCGGCGCTGCGTTCGAGCCGCGCCAGGTGCCGGGCACGGAAGGCGATGCCCTCCCCCGGCATCCAGCGGCAGGTTTCGATCAGGCGAAAGCCGGGATCAGGCGGTGGGCGAAGCGGGTCTTCCAAAGCGCCTCCTCGTATTCGGCCTCTGCCGTGCTGTCATGCACCACGCCGCCGCCCGCGTTGAGCACGGCGCGGCCCTCCTCCAGCATCAGCGTGCGGATCGCCACGTTGAATTCCGAGGCGCCGTCGGGCGCGGCCCAGCCGATGGTGCCGCAATAGATCTCGCGCGGAAACGGCTCGAGCTCGGCGATGATCTGCATCGCGCGCAGCTTCGGCGCGCCGGTGATCGAGCCGCAGGGGAAGAGCGCGCGGAAGATCTCCGCAAGGCCCACGCCCGCCTGCAACTGCCCCGTCACGCGCGACACCATCTGGTGCACCGTGGCGTAGCTCTCCACCGCGAAGAGCTCGGGCACGCGCACCGAGCCGGGCAGGCAGACGCGGGAGATATCGTTCCTGAGCAAGTCGACGATCATCAGGTTCTCGGCGCGGTTCTTCTCGTCGGAGGCGAGGAAGGCGCGGCGGCGGGCATCCTCGGCGGGGTCGTCGCTGCGCGGCTGGGTGCCCTTCATGGGGCGCGTTTCGATGGCGCCCTCGCGCGTGGTACGGAAGAAGAGCTCGGGCGAGCGCGAAAGGATTTCCGGCCCGCCATAGCCCGCAACGAGCGCGCCGTGCCGCACCGGCTGGGCGGCGGCAAGCGCGGCATAGAGCGCCTGCGCGCTGCCCTCGGCCTCCATGTCGAGCGGGAAGGTGAGATTGGCCTGGTAGATGTCGCCCGCGCCGATAAGCCCGTGCACCCGCGCAAAGGCGTGGGCATGGGCCGCCGCGCTCCAGCGGGGGCGGGGCGCGGTGAGATGGGCCGGGCCCGTCTCGAGCGCCGGCGCGCTGGCGGGGCCCTCGGGGTAGACGCCGAAGGCCAGAAGCGGCAGGCGGCGGCTGGCTGGCATCAGCGGCGCAAGGCGCGGCTCTAGCGCATGGCCCATCTCGTAGCTGGCGAAGCCCGCAAGCCACGCGCCGCCCGCCCGCGCCGCATCGAGCGCCTCGAGCGCTCGGGGCACCTCGGCGGCGCTCTCGGCCACGATCATTCGCGCCGGCCGGGCAAACCGGCAGGCCGCGCCCAATGGCCCCTGATCGAAGCGAATCTGCACGGCTCGCGCATCCTTTCCGGCGGGTTTCGCCCGTATCTAGGTGTGATCTCGCGGGAGCACACCCACAAAAGCGTCGTTTTCCCGGGACTTTGCGATGCCCCTTGCGCGTGAGCGCGTGATGGATATAACCGCCAGCAATTTGCGCTGCCCGGGGATGCTCATGCCGAAACGTACCGACATATCGTCCATCATGATCATCGGTGCCGGCCCCATCATCATCGGGCAAGCCTGCGAGTTCGACTATTCCGGCGCGCAAGCCTGCAAGGCGCTGCGGGAAGAGGGCTACCGGGTGATCCTCGTGAACTCGAACCCGGCCACCATCATGACAGACCCGGGGCTGGCCGATGCCACCTATATCGAGCCGATCACCCCCGAGGTCGTGGCGCGCATCATCGAGAAGGAGCGGCCCGACGCGCTCTTGCCTACCATGGGCGGGCAGACGGGCCTCAACACCGCGCTGGCGGTGGCCGACATGGGCGTGCTCGAAAAGTTCGGCGTGGAGCTCATCGGCGCCAACCGGCAGGCCATCGAGATGGCCGAAGACCGCAAGCTCTTCCGCGAGGCGATGGACCGCCTCGGCATCGAGAACCCCGCCGCCACCATCGCCAACACGCTCGAGGAGGCGATGGCCGCGATCGACACGGTGGGCCTGCCCG
Organism: Roseovarius sp.; assembly: GCA_040222155.1. Classification (GTDB taxonomy): domain Bacteria; phylum Pseudomonadota; class Alphaproteobacteria; order Rhodobacterales; family Rhodobacteraceae; genus Roseovarius. The sequence goes on along the minus strand of JAVKDQ010000114.1, from coordinate 38,331 downwards.
CCATCATCCGCCCCGCCTACACGCTGGGCGGCACCGGCGGCGGCGTGGCCTATAACCGCGACGATTACGAGCGCATCTGCAAATCGGGGCTCGATGCCTCGCCGGTGAGCCAGATCCTGATCGACGAGAGCCTGCTGGGCTGGAAGGAATACGAGATGGAGGTTGTCCGCGACAAGGCGGATAACGCGATCATCGTCTGCTCCATCGAGAACGTCGACCCGATGGGCGTGCATACGGGCGACTCGATCACCGTGGCCCCGGCGCTGACGCTCACCGACAAGGAATACCAGATCATGCGCAACGGCTCGATCGCCGTGCTGCGCGAGATCGGGGTGGAAACCGGCGGCTCCAACGTGCAATGGGCCATCAACCCCGAAGACGGGCGGATGGTGGTGATCGAGATGAACCCGCGGGTGAGCCGCTCCTCGGCGCTGGCGTCGAAGGCCACGGGCTTCCCCATCGCCAAGATCGCCGCCAAGCTTGCCGTGGGCTACACGCTCGACGAGCTCGACAACGACATCACCAAGGTGACGCCGGCGAGCTTCGAGCCGACCATTGATTACGTGGTCACAAAGATCCCTCGCTTCGCCTTCGAGAAGTTCCCCGGCTCGCAGCCTACCCTCACCACCGCGATGAAATCGGTGGGCGAGGCGATGGCGATTGGCCGCACGATCCACGAGAGCCTGCAGAAGGCGCTCGCCTCTATGGAAACCGGGCTCACCGGCTTCGACGAGGTGGCGATCGAGGGAGCCGACGACCCGGCCAATGGCAAGGCCGCCGTGATCAAGGCGCTCAGCCAGCAGACGCCCGACCGGCTGCGCACCATCGCGCAGGCCATGCGGCACGGGCTGGACGACGACGAGATCTTTCTCGCCACCAAGTACGACCCGTGGTTCCTCGCCCGCATCCGCGAGATCGTGGAGGCCGAGGAGCAGGTGCGCAAGAACGGCCTGCCGATGGACGAGGATGGCCTGCGCGCGCTCAAGATGCTGGGCTTCACCGATGCCCGGCTGGCCCAGCTCACCGGCCGCGAGGAAGACCAGGTGCGCCGCGCGCGGCAGGCGCTTGGCGTTACCGCCGTGTTCAAGCGGATCGACACCTGCGCCGCCGAGTTCGAGGCGCAGACGCCCTACATGTATTCCACCTACGAAGTGCCGATGATGGGCGAGGTGGAATGTGAGGCGCGGCCCTCGGGGCGCAAGAAGGTGGTCATCCTCGGCGGCGGCCCGAACCGGATCGGGCAGGGCATCGAGTTCGACTATTGCTGCTGCCATGCGTGCTTCGCGCTCACCGAGGCGGGCTACGAGACGATCATGGTCAACTGCAACCCCGAGACGGTTTCGACCGACTATGACACCTCCGACCGGCTCTATTTCGAGCCGCTCACCTTCGAGCATGTGATGGAGATCCTGCGGGTGGAGCAGGAGAACGGCACCCTGCACGGCGTCATCGTGCAGTTCGGCGGGCAGACGCCGCTGAAACTTGCCAACGCGCTCGACGCCGAGGGCATCCCGATCCTCGGGACGCCGCCCGATGCCATCGACCTTGCCGAAGACCGCGAGCGCTTCCAGTCGCTCGTGACGAAGCTCGGCCTCAAGCAGCCGCAGAACGGCATCGCCTCTTCCGAGGCGCAAGCCCTTGCGATTGCGGAGGAAATCGGCTTCCCGCTGGTCATCCGCCCGTCTTATGTGCTGGGTGGGCGCGCGATGGAGATCGTGCGCGACATGGGCCATCTCGAGCGCTACATCAAGGAGGCCGTCGTTGTCTCCGGCAAGAGCCCGGTGCTGCTGGATGGTTACCTCTCCGGCGCCATCGAATGCGACGTGGATGCGCTCTGCGACGGCGAGAAGGTGCATGTGGCCGGCATCATGCAGCATATCGAGGAAGCGGGTGTGCACTCGGGCGACAGCGCCTGTTCGCTGCCCCCCTACTCGCTCGCGCAAGACGTGATCGACGAGATCAAGCGGCAGACCGAGGCGCTGGCGCTGGCGCTCGGCGTACGCGGGCTGATGAACGTGCAGTTCGCGGTGAAACAGGGCGAGATCTACCTCATCGAGGTGAACCCGCGTGCCTCGCGCACCGTGCCCTTCGTGGCCAAGGCCACCGACAGCGCCATCGCCTCCATCGCCGCGCGGCTGATGGCGGGCGAGAACCTCGACGCCTTCCCGTTCCGTGGCCCCTACCCTTCCGGCACCAAGCCCGGCACCCTGCCGATGGCCGACCAGATGACGCTGGCAGACCCGGCGATGCCGTGGTTCTCGGTGAAGGAGGCGGTGATGCCCTTCGCCCGCTTCCCCGGGGTCGACACGATCCTCGGGCCGGAAATGCGCTCCACCGGCGAGGTGATGGGCTGGGATGTGTCCTTCCCCCGCGCCTTCCTAAAGGCGCAGATGGGCGCGGGCACCAAGCTGCCGGAAGAGGGCAGGGTGTTCTTCTCGATCAAGGATGCCGACAAGACCCCGCAGATCGCGGAGACCGCGCAGATCCTCGTCGATCTGGGCTTCGAGATCGTGGCGACGCGCGGCACCGCGGCCTTCCTCGAGAGCCGGGAGATCGCCTGCGAGGTGGTCAACAAGGTTTACGAAGGCCGGCCCGACGTGGTCGACATGCTCAAGGACGGGCAGATCGCGCTGGTGATGAACACCACAGAGGGCGCGCAGGCCGTCGAGGACAGCCGCGAGATCCGCTCGGTCGCGCTCTATGACAAGATCCCCTATTTCACCACCGCCGCCGCCGCCCATGCCACGGCACAGGCGATGCAGGCGCGCCGCGAGGGCGATCTGACGGTGATTCCGCTGCAGGGAAACGTGAAGCCCGCCGCATGAACGGGGGCGGCCCATGGGTGGGCCGGCCCCAAGGCGGGGCAGCTGTTGCCGTGAAAGCACGAGCGCCCGCCCTGACCGCGCGGAGAACGCAACGGAAATACAGATCCAAGCGCTTGTTTTTTAATACTTAAATATCGTTATCCACAGCCATTCCGAAACCGGCTTTCTGCTATGCAGCAATTGCATGGTGTTTTAGAACGATTTCTATTGCGCGAATCCCGCGCCTGCCTATATGGGCCTCATGAAGAGAGCGCAAACCGCAGACTTCAGACCGTAAACCACAAGCCAAGGAGGCAAGATCATGACCCGCGACGAACTGAACCGCGAACTTCGCATGCATAGTGCCACCTGGCAGGCTGTTGCCCTGGTGTATGGTCTCATTGTCGGAACGCTCGTTCTCTCGGCCATGGCCATCACCGCGTAAGACTGGCGCGGCGCGCTCACGGCGCGCCTGACCACGCTCCTTACACCCCGCAGCAGAAAGCGCCGGACGGTATCTTACCGATCGGCGTTTGTTTTTTTTGAAGTCGTTCAGCCGGGTCGCCCGACAGCCCGGAGAAGGAAGCCAGACATGAACCGCGATGAATGGATCCGCGAATTGCGCATGCACAGCGCCACGTGGCAATCGGTCGTGATCGTCTACGGCCTCATCGTTGCGACGATGGTATTTTCGGCCATGGCGATCATCTGAGCCACGTCAGACCACCGGAACATCAAAACGGCGGAAGGAACTCTTCCGCCGTTTTTCTTTTTGAAGCAGGTGCTTAGCTGACCTTGGGGTCGTCCGTGGAGATCTTGGCGGCCGCCGCGTCGCCCACGTTGTCCACACCGCGCTCCTCGAGCAGCGTGGTGAGCCAGTTGGGGTCCATCTCCGGCACCGAGCTCAGGAGCAGGTCGGTATAGGGGTGGTGCGGCGGGGTGAACATCTCGTCCTTCGGCCCCTGCTCCACCACCTTGCCGTGCTGCATCACCACCACCTCGTCGGCGATCGAGCGCACGGTGGCGAGGTCGTGGGTGATGAACATGTAGGCGAGGTTGAGCTCGCCCTGCAGCCTGTCGAGCAGCCGCAGGATGCCCTCGGCCACCAGCTGGTCGAGCGCCGAGGTAACCTCGTCGCAGACGATGAAGGTGGGCTCCGCCGCCAGCGCCCGGGCGATGCCGATCCGCTGTTTCTGCCCGCCCGAAAGCTCCGGCGGATAGCGGTTGTAGAACTTCGACGGCTCGAGTTCGATCAGGTCGAGCAACTCATCCACCCGGTTCTTCAGCGCGGCCCCCGTGAGACCCGAATAGAACTGCGCGGGCCGCCCGATGATTTCCGAGATCCGCACCTTCGGGTTCAGCGCGGTATCGGCCATCTGGTAGATCATCTGGCATTGCCGGAGCTGGTCGCGGGTGCGGTTGCGGTAATCCTGCGGGAAGGGCTCGCCCTTGAAGCGCACCTCGCCCTTGGAGGGCGGCAGAAGCCCGGTGATCACCCGCGCGGTGGTGGATTTGCCGGAGCCCGACTCGCCCACCACGGCCACCGTCATGCCCTCGTAGATGTCGAAGGAGACATCGTCGAGCACCTTGGCGCCGCCGGTATAGGAGGCATCGACGTTCTGCACCGAGATGAGCGGCGGCGTGCCGTCGGTTGGCCGGTATTTCTGCGGGCTGGTGAAGCTGCGCACGGCCCAGAGCGACTTGGTGTAATCCTCCTTCGGGTTCGAGAGCATCTCGGCGGTGGGCTGCTGCTCCACCTCGTTGCCCTTGAGCAGCACCTTGATCGTGTCGGCCATCTGCGCCACGACCGCGAGGTCGTGGGTGATGTAGATCGCGGCGGTGTTGAACTGCTCCACGATGTCGCGAATGGCCGCCAGCACCTCGATCTGGGTGGTCACGTCGAGCGCGGTGGTGGGCTCGTCGAAGATGATGAGGTCCGGCCGGCAAGACATGGCCATCGCGGTCATCGCCCGCTGAAGCTGCCCGCCCGACACCTGGTGCGGATAGCGGAAGCCGATCTCGTCGGGGTTCGGCAGCCGCAGCCGCCGGTAGAGTTCGATCGCGTCTTCCTGCGCCTCCATCCGCTTCTTGATGCGGTACTGCACCGGCGCCTCGGTGTGCTGGTCGATCAGCTTGTGCGCCGGGTTGAAGGAGGCCGCCGCCGATTGCGCCACATAGGCGATGCGCGAGCCCCTGAGGGCCCGCCGCTCGCTTTCACTGGCGGTGGTCAGTTCCATCCCGTCGAACTCGATCGAGCCCTCCGAGATGCGCGTGCCGTCGCGGGCATAGCCCATGGCCGCCGCGCCGATGGTGGATTTGCCCGCGCCGGACTCGCCGATCAGGCCCATCACCTCGCCGCGGTGGAGCTTCAGGTCGACACCCTTGATGATGTCGACCCATGTTTCATCCGAATAGCCCTGGATCTTGAGGCCCCGGATATCCAGCAGAACGTCACTGTCCTTGAAGGTCTTTGCCATTTTTATTGCTCCTTCAGGCCGGAGGACCGGAACAGCATCCAGTCAACCACGAAGTTGACCGCCACCGTGAGCAGCGCGATGGCTGCCGCAGGGATCAGCGGTGTGATGTCGCCGAACGAGATCAGCGTGGCGTTCTCGCGCACCATCGAACCCCAGTCCGCGGTGGGCGGCTGGATGCCGAGACCGAGGAACGACAGGCCCGCGACGAGCAGGAACACGAAGCAGAACTCGAGGCCGAATTCGGCGATGAGCGGCGCGGTTGAGTTGGGCAGGATCTCCCTGCGGATCAGGTACCACGTGCCCTCGCCGCGCAGCTTGGCGGCTTCGATGTAGTCCATCACCACCACGTTGCCGGCGACCGCCCGCGTGAGGCGGAAGACGCGCGGCGCGTAGATGATGGCCACGGCGCAGATGATGACGATGGTCTGCGGGCCGAAGATCGACAGCATGAGCAGGGCGAAGATGAGCGACGGGATCGACATGATCACGTCGGCCACCCGGCCCATCAGCTGGTCGAACCAGCCGCCCTTGGTGGCTGCTAGCAGCCCCGCGAGCGCGCCGAGGATGAAGGCCGCGACGGTGGCCGTAAGAGCAAGCCCCACCGAGTTGCGCGCGCCGTAGACGATGCGGCTGAACATGTCGCGCCCGAGCTGGTCGGCGCCGAGCAGCATGTTCTCGTCCGCAGGTGCGAAGGCCGAGGCGATCACCTCCGCCTCGCCATGCGGTGCGATGAGCGGGGCGAAGATGCCCATCACCGCGTAGGTGAAGATCACGAACATGCCGAAGGCCGCCGTGAGCGGCGCGGTGCGCAGCTCCTTGGCGAGTTCATCGCCCGAGAGCGCGATGAGAAACTCGCGGAAGGCGTAGGACACCATCGCGGCGAGCGCGAGGATGCCCGCGCAGGTGGCCACGACCCTGAGCGCGCCCGTGCCGCCCACGATGCCCAGAACGAAAGAGACGAGCGTGAGCGAGAAGAGCAGCAGGAAGGCCGCCCGCTTGTTGAAATATGCTGCCAGGCAGGAACCCGCCAGAAGCAGGGTGTAGTATCCGATGACGAAAACACTCATATCACCGCCCTCCTTACTTCGGGTGCCGCAAACGCGGGTTTGTGAGAATGGCGCCGACATCCGCTGCGAGGTTGAGCAGGATGAAGGTGGCCGCGAAGATCAGGCAGCAGGCCTGCACGACGGGGAAGTCGCGTTTCGACACCGCGTCGACAAGCGCCTGGCCGATGCCCGGATAGACATAGACCACTTCCACCAGAACCACGCCGGTGATGAGATAGGCGAGGTTGAGCGCGATCACGTTGATGATGGGCGCCCAGGCGTTGGGCAGCGCGTGCTTGACGATCACCTTCCAGGGCGGGGTGCCCTTGAGCCGCGCCATCTCGATATAGGGCGAGGCCAGCAGGTTGATGATGGCGGCCCGTGTCATCCGCATCATGTGCGCCATCACCACGAGCACCAGCGTCAGCGCCGGCAGGAAGGTGCGCGTGAGCAGCTCGCCGAAGCTCATCCCGTCCGACAGGCTCGAGATGGCCGGGAACATGCCCCATTGCACCGCGAAATAGAGGATCAGGATGTAGCCGAGGAAGAATTCGGGCGAGGAGATGAAGGAGAGCGTCACCACGTTGGCGACCCGGTCGAAGATCGAGTTGCGCAGCAGCGCCACGACCACGCCGAGAACGATCGACACGGGCACCGCGATCACCGCGGCATAGGCCGCGAGGAAGAGCGTGTTCATGAACCGCGTCGAGATGGTGTTGGCCACCGTCTCGCCGGTAACGATCGAATTGCCGAAATCGAACACCACCGCGCCGCTCAACCAGTCGAGGTAGCGCACGATGGCCGGCTGATCGAGCCCCATCTCCTTGCGCAACGCCCTGAGGTTTTCTTCCGTCGCCCCCTGGCCGAGCACCGCCTGGGCGATATCGCCCGGCAACAGTTCGACCATGAAGAAAATGATGACCGAGATGATCAGCAATATGATCAATCCCAGTCCGAGCCGTTTTCCAACGAGCCCCAGGATATCTCCCATGTGTCCCTCCTGCTGTTGTCCGGCGCTCCCCAAGCCCGCATCGGGCGATCCGGGGCTGCCGGCGAAACAGTTCTTTTTTTGCCCTACGTGCGGTTCTCCGGGCCGACCACGCCCAACCGCCGCAGCTCTTGGCCTGGTCTCGAAGCCCCGTTCAAGCTCCGGCCCAGACAGTGACGCCCCGGCGCATCGGCGCCGGGGCGGGTCTTCATTCCCTCAGATGCCGGTCGCGGCGCGGCGCAAGGCGCTGAGGCCACCGAGCGTCCAGCTTGCGGCGAGGCGTTTTGGCAGCGTCGTCCTGTCGGTCATCGAGCAGAGTGATCGCTGATTGTGCACGGCGTCGCAGACAGCTTGCCCCGGCGCCCCGAGTGGGCAGAGCATGTCCCGTTTGCGACTCTCTGTGCGGCTTGTTTGCGTCATGTCTTTAGCAAAACACGAAATTTTCTGTCCTGCTACCCCCTTGTGAGCTTTCATTTGTTTTTGATCGCTCAGGCAGGCCGAAGGCAGGCAGGCGGTGCCAAATTCGAAGGCTGTGCATGTCAAACGAGCCATGCACGGCATGTGGGCAGGCCCGCGGGCCCTGCGAGCGGGCCGATGTGGGGCCGGCGCGGCGGCCGGCCCCCTCTTGCGTTCATGCCGCGATCAGCCTTCGAACCACCAGCGGCTCGCATAGCGGTAGCCATCCATCTGCCAGGCGGGCGAAAGCTGGCCGATATGCTTCACGTTGGAGCGGCGCGCATAGATGAAGTTCGGGAAGTAGGGCAGCACGGTGCCGCCATCGTCCCGCGAGATCATCGCCATTTCGCGATACATCTCCGCACGTTTCACATCGTCGAGTTCGGCCTTGGCCATCACCAGCAACTCGTTGAAACGCGCGTTCTCCCAGCGGCTTTCGTTCCACGCCGCGCCGGAGGCATAGGCGAGCGTGTACATCACGTCGGGCGTGGGCCGTGCGCCCCATGTGACCATGCACCAGGGCTTCACCAGCCACACGTCGGACCAGTAGCCATCGTTCGGCTCGCGCACCACCTTGATGTTGATGCCCGCTGCCTTGGCGTGCTCGGCATAGAGCACGGCGGCGTCCACCGCGCCCGTGGTGATCGAGTCGGCGGTGGAGAAGCTCACGTTGAGCTCGTCCAGCCCGGCCTGCTTGAGGTGCCACTTGGCCTTCTCGGGGTCGTAGGCGCGCTGTTCGATGTCACCGGGCCAGTAGGGCATGGCCGGCGAATGGTGGAAGTCGTTGCCCACCGTGGCCGCGCCGAAGGTGATCTTCTCAACAAGCTCTTCGCGGTTGATCGAGAGCTTGAGCGCCATGCGCACATCGACATTGTCGAAGGGCGCGGTGTCGCAATGCATGGGCATCGTGATCGCCTGCGCCGAGGCGACGTTGTCGACCTCGATGTTGGGGTTGCGGCTCAGCAGCGAGAGCGTCTTGTTTTCCAGCAGGCTCGCCGTGTCCACGTCGCCGGTGACGAGCGCGGTCTGGCGCGCGTTGGGGTCGTTGATGACCAGCACTTCGATCTCGTCGAAATAGGCGCCTTCGCCGTGCCAGCCGTCGTGGCGCTCGAACACGCCGCCCACGCCCATCTCGTTCTCGCGCACCTTGTAGGGTCCGCAGCCATCGCCGGCCTGCCAGTTCATCGTGCCATCGTCATTGGCGGGCAGGATGGTGAGGTGGTAGTCGGTCAGCAGCCACGGCAGGTCAGCCGCGGCGACCGAGAGCTTGAAGGTTACGGAATCGCCGTCGTCGGTTATGTCTTCCACGGCTTCGAGCAGCGACTTTGCCGCCGAGGTGGTGTTCTCGCCGCGGTGGTGGTTCATCGAGGCGATCACGTCCTTGGTGGTCACCTTCTTGCCGCTGTGGAAAGTGGCATCGGGGTTGAGCACGAAGGTCCATTCCTTCGCGTCGGGCGTGGCCGACCATTCCTTCGCCACGTCGGGCCCGAGCGTACCATCGGGGTTGATCATGGTGAGATAGGCGCGCACCGTGTGGCCGTAGAAGATCTCGAAGTTCGACTGGTACTGGCCGGGGTCGAGCTTGTCGGCGGTGTTGCCGTCGTGCTGGGCCACGCGCAGGGTGCCGCCGCGCTGCGGGGCGGCCTTGGCACTGGTGGTCCAGAGGCCGGTGGCGGTGGTCGCGGTCAGGCCCGCGGCCATCGAATAATACATGAACGACCGGCGTGAAATCTGCCCCTGGCGGGCAGCCTCCGCAAGACGGTCCAGCATCATCTGTTTTTCTGACATCGTGATCAATTCTCCCTGGGAACGATAATGTCGCAATTGGGGGCGCAGTCTTGCAGCCCCGAGAGCAGCTTCTTCTGGTTCATGCTGTTCAGGCATCCCGATTGCGACACTTAAGTATCAAAACACGAAACGAGGCGATCACCTAGCGTTTTGAAAGGCGTCCGGGACAACGCCGGAGAGGGCGGGCCGCGCCGGGCGCCCCGCCCATCTTGCATCTGCGCGAAAGGGCCGGCCCCGAGGGAGCCGGCCCCGCATTTCGATCAGGCTTCGAACCACCAGCGGCTGCAGGCGCGGGCGCCGTCCATCTGCCAGCTCGGCGCGAGATCGGGGCCGTGCTTGACGTTCTTGCGCCGCGCGTAGACGAAGTTGGGGAAGAACGGGATGACCGTGCCGCCATCGTCGCGCGCCAGCATCGCCATCTCGGCATACATCTCCGCGCGCTTCTCGTTGTCGAGCTCGGCCTTCGCGGCCAGCAGCAACTCGTTGAAGCGCTCGTTCTGCCAGCGGCTCTCGTTCCACGCCGCATCGTCCTTGTAGGCCAGCGAATACATCACGTCGGGCGTGGGGCGCGCGCCCCATTGCACCGCGCACCACGGCTTCTTGAGCCACACGTCGGAATAGTAGCCGTCGTTGGGCGAGCGGGTCACCTGGATGTCGATGCCCGCGGCCTTGGCGTGCTCGGCATAGAGAACGCACATGTCCACCGCCCCGGAATAGACCGAGTCGGCCACGAGGAGCTCGACGCTGAGGTTTTCCATACCCGCCTTCTTGAGCAGCGATTTCGCCTGGTCTGGGTCATACTCGCGCTGCGGGATGTCTTCGGGCCAGTAGGGCATCGCCGGCGAATGGTGGAAATCGTTGCCGATGGTGGCCGCGCCGAAGGCGATCTTGTCGATCAGCTCCTGGCGGTTCACCGAGAGCTTCAGCGCGTTGCGCACATCGAGGTTGTCGAAGGGCGCGGTGTCGCAGAGCATCGGCATGGTGATGGCCGCCGCCGAGGGCACGTTGTCGATCTCGATGTTCGGGTCGCGCTGCAGCAGGGCGAGCGTCTTCAGCTCGAGCTGCGTCACCGCGTCCACATCGCCCGTCACCAGCGCGGTCTGGCGCGCGTTGGGGTCGTTGAGAACGATCATCTCCAGTTCGTCGAAATAGGCGCCCTCGAGGTGCCAGTCTTCGTGGCGGCGCAGGCGGTAGCCCACCCCGAACTCGGCCTCTTCCATCACGTAGGGGCCGCAGCCATCGCCCGATTGCCAGTTGGCGGTGCCGTCTTCATTGGCGGGCACGATGGCGAGGTGATAATCGGTCATCAGCCACGGCAGGTCGGCATTGCCGGAGCCCAGCACGAAGGTCACCGAGTTGTCGCCGTTATCGGTGATCTCCTGAACATCCGAGAGCAGCGCCGCGGCGGCCGAGGTGGTGTCTTCCCCGCGGTGCAGGTTCATCGAGGCGATGATGTCATTCGCCGTCACCTTGGAGCCGCTGTGAAAGGTCGCGCGGTCGTTGATCTTGAAGGTCCATTCCTTCGCGTCGGGCGTGGCGCTCCATTCGGAAGCCACGTCGGGGCCGAGCGAGCCATCGGGTTCGATGAGCGTGAGATAGGAGCGGAAGGTATGCGCCACCTGGATCATCGAGAAGGTCACGTAGGTGCCGGGGTCGTGCGTGTCGGAGGTGTTGCCGTCATGCATCCCGAGCTTGAAGGTGCCGCCGCGCTGGGGCTCCGCCTTGGCGGCGGTGGTCCAGAGGCCGGTGGCGCCGGTCGCGGTCATGCCCGCGGCCATGGCGTAGTTCATGAAGGAACGGCGTGAAATCTTTCCCTGACGGGCCGCGTCGGCGAGCCTGTCCAATAGCATCTGGTCATGTGACTTGGTCATATCTTCTCCCTGAAGTGTTTTTTTCTGTCGTCGGATCGCGCAGCATCGCGCGTCATGGAAAGCATCACCCCGCGTGACGCATGGAAGTAGCTTGAAAACGACATGTTCTAACCAAAACACGAAATCGGGCGAGCTTCCAGCCTCTAATGCCCTGATTCCGAATTTGTGAACAATCACTATGGGATAGGCGAGGCCACCGGCTTGACAAACGCGAAACGGCGGGCGCGGGCAGGGCGAAAGGCGCTGCAAACCTGTTCAGATTGCGACATTTTCCGCCCTAGCCGCGCTTGGCCCTGAGCCGCACGAAATAGTCGAGCCGCTTCTTCAGTTCGCGCTCGAAACCGCGCTCGACGGGCTGGTAGAGCACCGGGCGCTTCATGCTGTCGGGGAAGTAGTTCTGCCCCGAAAAACCGTCCTCGGCGTCATGGTCATAGGCATAGCCCGCGCCGTAGCCCTGCTCCTTCATCAGCGAGGTGGGCGCGTTGAGGATATGCTTGGGCGGCGGCTCGGAGCCTGTCTTGCGGGCCTCGGCGCGGGCGGCCTTGTAGGCCGTGTAGACGGCGTTCGACTTGGGCGCGAGCGCGAGATAGGTCAGCGCCTGCGCCAGCGCCAGCTCGCCCTCGGGGCTGCCCAGCCGCTCGTAGGTTTCCCATGCCTGCAGGCAATGAGCCTGCGCCTGCGGGTCGGCGAGGCCGATATCCTCCACCGCCATGCGGGTGATACGGCGGGCGAGGTAGCGCGGGTCTTCGCCGCCCTCGAGCATCCGCGCGAACCAGTAGAGCGCTGCATCCGGGTCGGAGCCGCGCACGGATTTGTGCAGCGCGGAGATCAGGTTGTAATGCTCGTCGCCGCTCTTGTCGTATTTCGCGGCGCGCTTCATCAGCCGCTTGGAGAGCGCCCCGGCATCGAGCTTGCCCTGCACCTTCCACGCCGCCACCTGCTCGACGAGGTTGAGAAGCGCGCGCCCGTCGCCATCGGCCATCTCCAGCAGCGCCTCGCGGGCATGGCCATCGAGCGGCAGCGGCCGGCTCAGCTCGGCCTCGGCGCGCTGCGCGAGCCGCTCCAGATCGGCCAGCGAGAGCCGCTCCAGCACGAACACCTGCGCCCGGCTCAGAAGCGCGGCGTTGAGCTCGAAGCTCGGGTTCTCGGTGGTCGCCCCCACGAGCAGGATGGTGCCATCCTCCATGTTGGGCAGGAAGCCATCCTGCTGCGCCTTGTTGAAACGGTGGATCTCGTCGACGAAAAGCAGCGTGCCCTGCCCCGCCCGGCGGCGCTGCCGCGCTTCCTCGAAGACACGCTTGAGCTCCGCCACCCCGGAGAAGATCGCGCTGATCTGCACGAAATGCAGCTTCGTCTCATGCGCCAGCAGCCGGGCGATGGTGGTCTTGCCCACGCCGGGCGGCCCCCAGAAGACGAGCGAGCCCAGCGTGCCCGCCGCCAGCATGGTGCCGAGCGGCGCATCCGCGCCCAGCACCTGCGCCTGCCCGATCACCTCGTCGAGCTTCTGCGGGCGCAGCCTGTCGGCCAGCGGGCGGGGGGCGTTCGTCGCGGGCTCGGGCGAGTCGGGCGTCTGGTTGAAGAGATCCGCCATGGCTCAGAGCCGGAAGCGCATGGCAAGCCGCTGCGTGCCGCGCTGCACGTCGAGCGCGAGGCTGCGGCCGGGGTTCTCGAGCAGCGCATCGGCGGTGGCGCTGTCTTCCACCGGCACGCCGTTGATGCCGCGCAGCACGTCGCCGGGCCTCAGCCCCGCGCGCAGGCCGATCTCGCCGGGGTCGTCCACCAGCACGCCCTCGGTGGAGAGCGGCAGCCCGTAGTCCGCAATCGCCGCCGGGTTGACGGTGGAAAGCGTCATCCCCGGAATGGCCGAGCGCTGCCCGGTGATGCGCGGCGCGCGCGCGGGCGTGTCGGGCGGGCGGGTCATGCGCACCTGCGCCTCCCGCGCCTGCCCGTCGCGCAGATAGGTCACCGAGGCCTCGGTGCCGATGCCGGTGACAGACATCCGAAAGAGCATCTCGGCGGGCGTGTTCACCGGGTGCCCGTCGATCGCGGTGATCACGTCGCCCGGCGCGAGCCCCGCCTCGAGGAAGACGCTCTGCGAGTGCAGCTCGGCCAGCACCACCCCGCCGGGGCGCTCAAGGCCCAGCCCCTCGGCCATGTCGGCCGTCACCGGCTGGCCGGTAAGCCCGGCCCAAGGCCGCTCGAACCGCTCATGCCCCGCCCGCGCCTGCGCCACGAATTGCGCCACGAGCGAGGAGGGAATGGCGAAGCCGATGCCGTTGGAGCCGCCCGAGCGCGACAGGATCGCGGTATTGATGCCGATGAGCGCGCCGTTCACATCCACCAGCGCGCCGCCCGAATTGCCGGGGTTGATGGGCGCATCCGTCTGGATGAAATAGCCCCGCGCATTGCCCGTGGCGGTGCCCGAGCGCGCCAGCCCCGAGACGATCCCGCTGGAGACAGTCTGCCCCACGCCGAACGGGTTGCCGATGGCCAGCACCAGCTCGCCCACCTGCACCGTGTCGCTGTCGCGGATGGGCAGCGCGGGCATGTCCTCCGCCTCCTCCATCTGCAGCACGGCGAGGTCACTCTCCTCGTCGGAAAGCAGCACGCGGGCCGAGAACTCGCGCCGGTCGTTCAGCACAACGCGAATATCCGTGGCCTCGCCCACCACGTGGTAGTTCGACACCACGATGCCATCCTCCCCGAGGATCACGCCGGAGCCGAGCGAGTTTTCCACCCGCTGACGCTGGGTGCCGAAATCTCGGAAGAGATCCTGGAAGAACGGGTCGTTCGCGAAGGGGCTGCGCACGCTTACCACGCGCTTGGCGTAGATGTTCACCACCGCCGGCGCCGCGGCCTGAACCACCGGCACGAAGCCTGTCTGGATCTCGGCCTGGCTCGTGGGCACGCGCATCTGCGCGGCGGCGGAAACGCCCAGAAGGGCAAGCAGGATGAGAATGGCCGCGCGCATCACCCCCTCCGGATGGGTCTCGGTTGTCCTGATATGCTGGGCCGGGCCGGGTTTTGCAAGCCGAAGGGGCGGCGCGGCCTCAATCGAGCGGCGCGTGGAGGCGCGTCTGGGCGGTGACGATGCCGCCCCGGTTGCCGATCTCGATGGAGCCGTAGCGCTCGCGGAAGCACTCGGGCAAGGGCCTGTCGCCGGGCATCGAGAGCCAGAGCCGCAAGAGATGGCGCCGCCGCTCCGGCTCGGGCCAGTCGGTGAAGCCGGTGCGGTCATGCAGTTGCGAATGGTTGTAGACGAATTGCATGTCGCCCGGCGCAAGCCGCATCCGCACATGCAGCTGCGGGTCGTTGGCCAGCGCATCGAAGAGGTCGAGCGCCTCGCGATGCGCTTGCGTCAGCCGCATCGCCCCCTCGAAGCGCTGCGCGCTCTCGATATACTGGCGCTGGTAGAACACCGTGAGATACCCCTCGTGCCAGCTGAGCGGCGGGATCTCCATGTAGGGCTTCGCCCCCTCCGGCACCTCGCCGCGCCGGTCGGTGGCGATCGGGTCGAAGAGCCGCTCCAGCAGGTCGGGGCGGGTGGCGCGCATCCGGTTGTAGAGCGTCTCGGCGCTCACCAGAAGCGAGTCTCCCCCCTCCTTCGCCTCGTGCAGGCACAAGAGGCCCACCACGTCGGCACTGTCGGTGTGGAAGGTCTGGCGCGCGCTCGTCTGGTAGATGCGGGTCTGGGCATCCATCGGGTCGGCGCCGGTGTTGCGCACATGGCCGAGGATGTGGCCTGCCGCGTTCTGCGAGCGCGCCCGGCCCAGATGCGCCCCGATCCCACAGAAGATCGCGGCGGCCTTGGCGCGGCTGTAGCCCGCCACCGGCAGGCCGCGCAGCACCTGCACCCCGTCGCCCAAAAGCAGCTTCTCGCGGAGGCTTGCGAGATAACCCGCAAAGCCCTCGAGCGGGAAGCGCTCGGCGGCGATCTCGCCGATATCGCGGCCGGTGGCGAGATAATGATCCGCCGCCGCCTCGAGCTCGGCAATCTCGCCCGGCGCGAGCGGCCTGAGCCAGCGCTCGGGCTGGGCGGCCATCTCCGCGCCGATCCATGCACCCGGCCCCTCGATCCGCGCGGGCAACTCCGCCAGTACTCCCATCCGTTCCGCCTCCCTTCCGCATATCGCAATACGGTGCCGCAAGCTTGCTCGGAGGCCCCGCGCCCATCAAGCCGAAATCGGGGGCACGACGGCACTTCGCGGGGCACAAACCGGGCGACGGGCAAACGAATCTTAACCTATCCGCGCCAGTCTCTGCCGCGCAGCTCTTGATGATGGATCGCCATGCCGCTCTACAGCCTCACCTATTGCTCCCGCGTGGCCGATCCGGCCATGGTCTCGGTAGCCGATATTCTCGCAACCTCCCGGATGAACAACGGCACCCGCTCGATCACGGGCGCGCTCATGTTCGACAATCGTTGCTTCCTGCAAGTGCTCGAGGGCGGGCATACCGCGCTCACCGAACTCTTCGTGCGCATCGCGCAGGACAGGCGGCACGAGGAGGTAACGCTTCTGTCCATGGTCCCGGTGATGGCGCGGCGCTTTCCGGGATGGGAGATGCATTACATCTCCCGGCTCGAGGCCGATCAGCGGATGATCGAGGCCTTCAGCACCCAGGGCAGGTTCAACCCCTTCGCGATGTCACCCGCCACCGTCGAGGCGCTCATCGACCGGCAGGCCAAGATGGCAGCCACCGCCGCCTGACGCGGCCCGCCCGCCAAAGAAAAACCCCCGCCGGCCAGGCCGACGGGGGTCGTGTCGCACCCTGTGACGGGGCTTATTCTTCGTCTGTCGCCGCATCCTCGGCCGCAACGCGCGCCTTGTCGCCCGCGCCTTTCGCATCGAGGTCGCGATCCACCAGTTCGATGATCGCCATCGGCGCCATGTCGCCATAGCGGAAACCGGCCTTCAGAACGCGCGCGTAGCCGCCCTGACGCTCCTTGTAGCGGGGCCCGAGCACCTCGAAGAGCTTGGCCACATGCGCATCCTGCTTGAGCTGCGCCGCAGCCTGACGGCGGGCATGCAGGTCGCCGCGCTTGCCGAGCGTGATGAGCTTGTCGACGACGCGCTTGAGCTCCTTCGCCTTGGGCAGCGTGGTCTTGATCTGTTCGTGTTCGATGAGCGAGCCGGCCATGTTCGCCCAGAGCGCCTTGCGGTGCTCGTGGGTGCGGTTCAGGCGGCGGTAGCCTCGTGCGTGACGCATTTTCTTGTCTCCTAACGTGGTTGCCTTGCGGCTTTTTTGCTTTGTCCGGGCCGGCGATGCGTGTCACCGACTCTCCTTGGGGCAGGATTGCCCGATGCGGGGTCGATTTCTTGGAAAGAAATCGGTCCGGAAACTTTGAAGTTTCCGGCCCCTTGTTCAGAACTGGTCTTCGAATTTCTTCGCGAGATCCTCGATGTTGTCCGGCGGCCAGTCTTCCACGTCCATCCCGAGATGCAGACCCATGCCCGAGAGCACTTCCTTGATCTCGTTGAGCGACTTGCGGCCGAAGTTCGGAGTGCGGAGCATCTCGGCCTCGGTCTTCTGGATCAGGTCGCCGATATAGACGATGTTGTCGTTCTTCAGGCAGTTGGCCGAGCGCACGGAAAGCTCGAGCTCGTCCACCTTCTTGAGCAGGAGCGGGTTGAACTCCAGCCCGTCATCCTCGTCCTGACGGCCGGCGGCCTCGGGCTCTTCGAAGTTCACGAAGATCGAGAGCTGGTCCTGCAGGATGCGCGCGGCATAGGCCACCGCGTCATCCGGCGAGATCGAGCCGTCGGTTTCGATTTTCATGGTGAGCTTGTCGTAATCCAGCACCTGGCCCTCGCGGGTGGGCTGCACATCGTAGCTCACGCGCACCACCGGCGAATAGATCGCATCCACGGGGATCAGGCCGATGGGCGCGTCCTCGGGTTTGTTCTTGTCGGCCGCGACGTAGCCCTTGCCCTGGTTCACGGTGAGTTCCATGAAAAGGTCGGCGCCCTCGTCGAGGTGGCAGATCACGTGTTCCTTGTTGAGGATCTCGATGCCCGCGCTGTCGGAGATGTCGCCGGCGGTCACGACGCCCGGACCCTTGGCCGAGATCGAGAGGCGCTTGGGCCCTTCCACGTCCATCCGCAGGGCCACGCCCTTGAGGTTCAGCACGATGTCTGTCACGTCTTCGCGCACGCCGGCCACGGAGGAAAACTCGTGCAGCACGTTGTCGATCTGCACGGAGGTGATGGCCGCGCCCTGAAGCGACGACAGGAGCACGCGGCGCAGCGCGTTGCCCAGCGTGAGGCCGAAGCCGCGCTCGAGCGGTTCGGCAACGACCGTGGCCTGCCGCAGCGGGTCATTGCCCGGCTTCACGTCAAGCTGGGTCGGCTTGATAAGTTCTGCCCAGTTCTTGTGGATCATGCGGTTCCCTCCATTCCTGTTTCCGGCCCCATGTCCAAGGCCAGAAACGCCCGAGGTTCAAAATGACGAAATGGGGCCGCGCAGATGCACGCAGCCCCACCGGAAAATCCGGCGATCAGACGCGGCGGCGCTTCGGCGGGCGGCAGCCATTATGCGCGATCGGGGTGACATCACGGATCGAGGTGATGTTGAAACCGATCGCGGCGAGGGCACGAAGCGCGCTCTCGCGGCCCGAACCCGGGCCCTGCACTTCAACCTCGAGGGTCTTCATGCCATGCTCCTGCGCCTTGCGGCCCGCATCCTCTGCCGCCATCTGCGCGGCATAGGGCGTGGATTTGCGGGAGCCCTTGAAGCCCATCGTGCCTGCCGACGACCAGGCAATCGCATTGCCCTGCACGTCGGAGATGAGGATCTTGGTGTTGTTGAAGGACGAGTTCACATGCGCCACGCCGGTGGCGATGTTCTTCGAGACCTTCTTCTTGCCGCGTGCGGCGCCTTTGCGGGTATCACGTGCCATTGGTTCTGCCCTCCCTTACTTCTTCTTGCCGGCGATCGGCTTCGCCGGGCCCTTGCGGGTGCGGGCGTTGGTATGGGTGCGCTGGCCGCGCACGGGCAGGTTGCGGCGGTGCCGCAGGCCGCGGTAGCAGCCGAGATCCATGAGGCGCTTGACGTTCATCTGCACCTCGCGGCGCAGGTCGCCTTCCACGGTGTAGTTGGCGTCGATATGCTCGCGCACGGCAAGCAGTTCGGAATCCGACAACTCGTTGATCCGGCGGGCCGGGTCGATGTTGACGGCGTCGCAGATCGCCCGTGCCGAGGCATGGCCGATTCCGGTGATGTAGGTGAGGGCGATGGGAACCCGTTTGTTGGTCGGGATGTTAACGCCGGCGATACGTGCCACGTGTCATGTCCTTTCGTTGCGGTTCCGTAGCTCCAGAACCTTTTTTCACAACGTAGGCCCGAGGCGGTATCGCGCCGGGCCGCAGCTGAATTAGAGGTGATCGAAACGCTGCCGGGAGCGACCCGACTTCGAATCGTTTATCTCGAGAGATGGTGGTGGATAGGAGCAATTGCTAAGGGCGTCAACCCCTACCCCTCGCATAGGTGATAGGTTGCCGCTTCGCCACTGTCATCCTGCCAGACATATAACCTGCCGGGCTCGGTTTGGAAAGTCTGAAGCACGAAGACGCCCGGAAAGAGCGCGCCCGGCTCCTCGCAATATCCCGCGCTGATATGGGTGGCGTTGCTCTGCCAGTCCGGGCGCGGAAGCGGCTCCGCCAGCGCGCAATAATACTCGATCTCGGAGAAGAAACGGCCGTCGAAGCTCATGCCCCGCTCGTGCCGCTCGATCAGGTCGAGCCCGCAGAGCGCGGGGTCGGTCACGAAATCCATCTCCGCCAGCGCGGGGGCGGCGGCGAGCCCCAGCGCGGCTGCGGCGCAAATCCTGAATGCAGGCATGAAAAACCCTCCGGCCAGTCTGGCCGGAGGGTATCGCGGTTCGGCCTCGCGGTCGAGCGCTCAGCCGAGCGCACGCGCGATGGCCGATTTCACCTCGTCGATCTCGCCCAGCCCGTTGACCGAATTCAGCTGGCCCTTGGCGTAATAGTAACCGATCAGGGGCGAGGTCTTCTTGTAATATTCCATCAGCCGCTGCTTGAGGCTGTCGGCATTGTCATCCGCCCGGCGCTTCACCTCGGTGGAGCCGCAATTGGCGCATTTGCCATCCGCGGGCCAGGGCTTGGTGATGTCGTTGTAGACAGCGCCGCAGCCGCCGCAGGTCGAGCGGGCGGTGATGCGCTCCACGAGCGCGTCGTCATCCACCTGCATCTCGATCACCGCGTCGAGCGCCTGGCCGGTCTCTTCGAGCAGTTCCGCCAGCGCATCGGCCTGCGCCAGCGTGCGCGGGAAGCCGTCGAAGATGAAGCCGCCGCCATTCTCGCCCTGGATCTTCTCGCGGATCAGCCCGATCACGATCTCGTCGGTCACCAGATCGCCGCGCGCCATCACGTCGGCAACGATCTGGCCCATCTCGGTGCCGCTGTCCTTGGCCTCGCGCAGCATGTCGCCGGTGGAAAGCTGGGTCATCCCGCGCTCTTCCACGAGGATATGCGCCTGCGTGCCCTTGCCCGCGCCCGGCGGCCCCAGAAGAATGATGTTCATCGGCGTGACGCCCCCTTCCTGCGGGCGCGCTTGCGCCCCTTCCCGCTGAGCTGCGACTTCTCGATCAGCCCTTCATATTGATGCGCCAGAAGATGCGATTGCACCTGCTGGATCGTGTCCATCGTCACCGACACCACGATGAGCACCGATGTGCCGCCGAAATAGAACGGAATGGCGAACTGGCTGCGCAGCACTTCGGGCAGCAGACAGACCGCCGCAAGATAGGCCGAGCCCAGCACGAGGATCCGGCTGACGACATATTCGAGATATTCCGCCGTCTTCTTGCCGGGGCGGATGCCGGGCACGAAGCCGTTCTGGTTCTTCAGGTTGTCGGCCACGTCATCGGGCTTGAAGGCCACGTTGTAGGTGTAGAAATACGAGAAGAACACGATCAGCGCGGCGAAGAAGATGAGATAGGCCGGCTGGCCGGGGCCGAAATAGGCCAGCAGGGTCGACATCACCGGGCCCGCGTTCTGCCCCGAGAAGGTGGAGAGCGTGACCGGCAGCAAGAGCAGCGACGAGCCAAAGATCGCCGGGATCACGCCCGCCGGGTTCACCTTGATCGGCAGGTGCGAGGAGCCGCCATCGTACACCTTCATGCCAACCTGCCGGCGCGGATACTGGATATGCACCTTGCGCAGGGAGCGCTCCATGAAGACCACGAAGGCGATCACCACCACCACCATGATCATCACGCCCACGATCACCGCCGGGCTGATCGCGCCGGAACGGCCCGAGGCGAAGAACTGCGCCAGCGCCGCCGGGATCTCGGCGATGATGCCCACGAAGATGATCAGAGAAATGCCGTTGCCCACGCCGCGCGCGGTGATCTGCTCGCCGAGCCACATCAGGAACATGGTGCCGCCCACCAGCGTGATCATGCAGGCCGCCACGAAGAAGGGCGTGCCCAGCTGTGTCTGCACCAGCCCGCCCGAGACGAGGCTCATCGCAAGCCCGTAGGATTGCAGCGTGGCCAGCCCCACCGTGCCGTAGCGCGTATACTGGTTGATCTTCTTGCGGCCCTGCTCGCCCTCTTTCTTGAGCTGCTCGAGCGCGGGCACCATGGCCGCCATGAGCTGCACGATGATCGAGGCCGAGATATAAGGCATGATGCCCAGCGCGAAGATGCCCATCCGCCCCAGCGCGCCGCCGGTGAACATCGAGAGCATCCCGCCGATGCCGGTGCTGGCCTCGGCCATGAACTCGCGCAGCTCGGCGCCGTCGATGCCGGGAACCGGGATGAAGGTGCCGAGCCGGTAGACGATCAGCAGCGCGATGGTGAAGAAGATGCGCTTGCGGAGATCGGTGGCCTTGCCCAGCGCGGACCAACTGGTGTTGGCGGCCATTTGTTCTGCTGCAGATACCATGCGTGGTCCCGTCTGTCGTGCAAACGCCGCCCGGGCCGTTTTCCGGCGCGAGGCGGCGTTCTAAGGAAAACTGGAGGTTATGTAAGCGGCTCGCGCGCCGCTCACAACCCGTTATTCGGCCGCCTGCGCGGATGTGACCGTCAGCGAGCCGCCCGCCTTCTCCACTGCCTCGACGGCAGAACGCGATGCACCGGTCACCTCGAGGGTCAGCTTCGTGCTCACCTCGCCCTTGGCCAGAACGCGGATGCCATCGAGCTTGCGGCGCACGAGGCCCGAGGCCACCAGCACGTCTTCGGTGATCGGCTGGCCGGCGTCGATCTTCTTGGCTTCCACGAATTTCTGGATCAGGCCAAGGTTCACAACGGCGAATTTCTTGCGGTTGGGCTTGTTGAAGCCACGCTTGGGAAGGCGCTGGTAGAGCGGCATCTGGCCGCCTTCATAGCCCTTGATCGCCACGCCCGAACGGGATTTCTGGCCCTTCACACCGCGCCCGGCGGTCTTGCCCATGCCCGAGCCCGGGCCGCGGCCCACGCGCTTGCGCGGTTTGGTTGCGCCGGGATTGTCGCGCAGTTCATTGAGTTTCATTTCGCTTCTCCTTGCCGGATGTGCCCCCCGAAGCGGATGGAGACAACCACGGCTTTTTTCATGTTCAATCGAGTCGGGCCGCCCTAGCCCAACAGCGGGCATATAGCGGGCTTGCGGATGCGGCGCAAGAGGCAGCATGGGCCGGGCTGCGGGTGCCGCGGGAGGATGAGTATTTGGGCCAAGAAGAAGCCCGGGCGCGGCATTTCTTCTTGGAGGCAAATACTAATGCGCCGGAAATCAGGAGGCGCCCTCCCCCGGCAGGGCGTAGCTTCCGTCCCTGTCATGCACCTCCTGCCCGGTGAGCGCCGGGGTGAAGATGCAGACGAGGCGCAGGTCGCTTTTCGTGGCCCGCACGATATGGGGTTCGTGGCGGTCGAGCACATACAGGGTGCCGGGCGCGAGCGGCCAGACGCGGCCAGTTGCCACCTCCTCCACCTCGCCCTCGCCTTCGATGCAGTAATTCACCTCCACATGGTTCCGGTACTGCAGATGCTGCACGCTGCCCTGCTTCACCAGCGTGTCGTGAAACGAATAGCCGAGGCCATCGCGCGCGAGCAGCAGGCGGCGGCTCTCGAAGGCTGCGCCGGTCACGTGATCGGCGGTGCCGAGGATCTCGGCGAGGGTCTTGACGAACATGCGGGCGCTCCTTTCGCTCTGATGCGCCGAGTGTAGCCCCGCGCCGCCCGGCGCGCGAAGTGAATTGATTTTCCGCCCGTCCTCTTGTCTCATCCGGGCATGAGCCAGCCCCCTGCCCTTCTCGCCGCGGCCCTTGCCGCGCTCTTCGCCGCCGCTCCCGCCGGGATGCCTGCCAAGGCCGCCAGCGGCTGCGCGCGCGACGCCATGCTCGTCTTCGACGGCTCGGCGTCGATGGCCGAGGTGGGCTTCGACGTGAGCGCGCCCACCCGCATCGAGGAGGCCCGGCAGGCGGTGGCCCGCGCGATGCCACGCATCGCGCCGGTGCGCCGGGTGGGGCTGCTCACCTATGGCCCCGGCGGCGCCGATGCCTGCTCGGGCATCGCGCTGCGCTTCCCGCCCATGGCCGACGCGGCCGAGGCGGTGACGGGCGGGGTGGTGGCGCTTCGCCCCAACGGGCTCACCCCCATCGCCGCCTCGGTGCAGGCAGCGGCGGACGTGCTGGGCGGCGAGGGCATCGTGGTGCTGGTGACCGACGGCAACGAAACCTGCGGCGGGCGGCCCTGCGCGCTCGGCGGCGCGCTGGCGCAGACCGCGCCGGGCATCACCGTCCACGTGATCGGCTTCCGCGTGGAATACGACCCCTTCGCCTGGGACAGCCCCGAGGCGGGCGTCTATTCGGGCGCGGCCTCCGTCGCCAAGTGCCTCTCCGACCAGACGGGCGGGCTCTACGTGGGCACGGAAACGGTCGACGAGCTCGCAGCCGCGCTGGAGGAGACACTGGGCTGCGCGCTGATCGGGCTGCGGCGCGAAAAGGCCGCCGCCGTGCCCTACGGCTGAGCCGGGGACGCCTCCGGCGGGAGTATTTGGAGAAAGGCGAAACCGGGGCGCGCCTTGTCTTTCATCTTTCTGAAAATACTCACTTCACTTCATCTCCGGCTGGCGAGAGCTCGACATGATCGCGAAACGAAAACGCCCCGGCCATTTCCGGCCGGGGCGCATCCGAACTTTGCTGGCGCTTGAGGCTCAGCCGCGCTCTTCGACGATTTCCACCAGGTGCGGGATCTTGTTGATCATGCCGCGAATGGCGGGGGTGTCCTCGAGTTCGCGCACGCGGTGCATCTTGTTGAGGCCGAGGCCCACAAGGGTGGCGCGCTGGATGGCGGGGCGGCGGATCGGCGAGCCGATCTGCTTGACGACGATGGTTTTGGCCATGTGCGTGTCTCCTTACGCTTCGGCGCCGGTTGTCGCTTCGGCGGCTTCGGCCGGAGCGTCGGTTTTGGGCGCGTCATCCTTGCGCAGGATGTCGGCCACCTTCTTGCCGCGGCGCTGCGCCACCATGCGGGGGCTGGCCTGGAACTGCAGCGCGTCGAGCGTGGCGCGGATCATGTTGTAGGGGTTCTGCGTGCCGACCGACTTGGCCACCACGTCCTGAACGCCCAGCATCTCGAACACGGCGCGCATCGGGCCGCCGGCGATGATGCCGGTCCCCTGCGGGGCGGTGCGCATGATGACCTTGCCGGCGCCGTGGCGGCCGTGGCCGTCATGGTGCAGGGTGCGGCCTTCCTTGAGCGGCACGCGGATCATCTGGCGCTTGGCCTGCTCGGTGGCCTTGCGGATGGCCTCGGGCACTTCCTTGGCCTTGCCCTTGCCGAAGCCCACGCGGCCCTTCTGGTCGCCCACGACGACGAGCGCGGCGAAGCCGAAGCGTTTGCCGCCTTTCACGGTTTTCGAAACACGGTTGATCGCGACGAGGCGATCTGCGAATTCCGGCGCTTCATCGCGGTCGCGACGGTCGCGGCGGTTGTCTTCTCTTGCCATCTGGCGTCCTTTCCTCGGCCGGCTTCGGCCCTTTTCTCAACCCCAATCCAGGTGGGCACGCGGCCCCCGGATCATCGAGGCGGGGCGGGCCCCGCCTGCACCGTCATGGTGGGTCGAAGCCCCACCCTACGTGTCGCGTAGGGTGGGATTCCATCCCACCTAGATCTTCAGGCCGCCTTCGCGCGCGGCATCGGCCAGCGCCTTGATGCGGCCGTGGAAGAGGAACCCGCCACGGTCGAACTGGGCTTCGGTGATGCCCGCCGCCTTGGCGCGTTCCGCGATGGTTTCGCCGATCTTCTTGGCGGCTTCCATCGTGTTCTTGCCCACGAAGCCCAGATCCTTCTCGAGCGTGGAGGCGGCCGCGAGGGTCACGCCATTCGCATCGTCGATGATCTGGACGCTCATGTTCTTCGAAGAGCGGTGAACGCTCAGGCGCAGGCGCCCGGAATTCACCTTGCGAAGTTTGCTCCGGACGCGCAGGCGGCGTTTCTGGAACAGGTCTCTCTTGCTGTTTGCCATCTTTCGCGTCCTTACTTCTTCTTGCCTTCTTTCATGAAGATGTACTCGCCCTTGTAGCGGATGCCCTTGCCCTTGTAGGGCTCGGGGCGCCGCCAGTCGCGGATATTGGCCGCGACCTGTCCGACGAGCTGCTTGTCATGGCCCTCGACCACCAGTTCGGTGGGCTTGGGCGCGGTGACGGTAACACCTTCAGGAATTGCGAAATCCACATCGTGGCTGAGGCCGAGGTTCAGCTTGAGCACGTTGCCCTGAACCTGCGCCCGGTAACCCACGCCCTGGATCTCGAGTTCTTTCTTGAACGGGTCTTTCGCCCCGTGCACCATGTTGGCGATGACCGTGCGGGTCATGCCCCATTGCTGGCGCGCGCGCTTCGACTTGCCGCGCGGGGTGATCTTCACGGCACCGTCGGCGACCTCGAGGGTCACGTCGTCGGTGGCGGTGAAGCTCTTGGTTTGCTTGGGGCCTTTCACCTCGATGGTCTGGCCGCTGATCGTCGCGGTGACGCCATCGGGCAGGGCCACGGGCAGTTTTCCGATACGAGACATTGGTGTGGCCTCCTCAGAATACGGTGCAGAGCACTTCGCCGCCGACATTGGCTGCGCGTGCATTCGCGTCCGACATCACACCCATCGGGGTGGAGACAATCGACACGCCGAGGCCCTGACGGACCGACGGGATGTCCTTGACGCCCATGTACACCCGGCGACCGGGTTTGGAGACCCGCTTCATCTCGCGGATGGCGGGGGCGCCTTCGAAATATTTCAGGCTGATCTCGATCGCGGGGTGGCCGCGATGATCCGTGCCGTGCTCGTAGCCGCGGATATAGCCCTCTTCGGCCAGCACATCGAGAACGCGCACGCGCATCTTCGAGGCCGGAACCGACACGGTGGACTTGCCGCGCATGCCAGCGTTGCGGATGCGGGTCAGCATATCGCCGATAGGATCGTTCATCTCATGTCCCTCCTTACCAGCTCGACTTGACCACACCGGGCATCTGACCTGCCGAGCCCAGATCACGCAGCATGATCCGGCTGACTTTCAGCTTCCGGTAATAGGCATGCGGCCGGCCGGTGAGCTGGCAGCGGTTGTGCAGGCGGGTTGCCGAGCTGTTGCGCGGCAGTTCGGCGAGCTTGAGCGAGGCGCGGAAGCGCTCTTCCATCGGCTTGCTCTCGTCGCTGATGATTTCCTTCAGCGCGGCGCGCTTCTTGGCGTATTTGGCGACGAGACGCTGACGCTTCTTCTCGCGCTCGACCATTGCTTTCTTGGCCATGTCAAAATCCTCCAGGCTTAGCTGTTGAAGGGCATGTTGAAAGCTTTCAACAGTGCCTTGGCTTCAGCGTCGGTCTTCGCCGTGGTTGTGATGATGATGTCCATGCCCCACACTTCGTCGACCTTGTCGAAGTTGATTTCGGGGAAGACGATGTGTTCCTTGAGGCCCAGCGCGTAGTTGCCGCGGCCATCGAAGCTCTTGCCCGAGACGCCGCGGAAGTCGCGGATGCGGGGCATGGCGATGGTGACCAGCCGGTCGAGGAACTCGTACATGCGGTCGCCGCGCAGCGTGACCTTGGCGCCCATCGGCATCCCGTCGCGAACGCGGAAACCGGCGATGGATTTCTTCGCCTTGGTGATCACGGCCTTCTGGCCGGCGATCAGCGTGAGATCTTCCTGGGCCGACTTGGCCTTCTTGGAGTCCTTCACCGCCTCGGCGCCACAGCCGATGTTGAGCACGATCTTGTCGAGCCGCGGGATCATCATGTCGTTGGTGTAGCCGAACTCTTCTTTCAGAGCGGGCTTGATCGTCTCGCGGAACTGCGCCTTGAGGCGCGGGGTGTAGGTGGCGGTATCAAGCATCGATCACGTCTCCCGTGGTCTTGGCGAACCGCACCTTCTTGTCGCCTTCCATGCGGAAGCCGACGCGGGAGGGTTTGCCGTTGGCATCGACGATCGCGAGGTTCGAGAGGTCGATCGGCAGCGCCTTGGGCAGGCGGCCGCCCTGGCTCTGCTGGCTCTGGCGGGTGTGACGGATGGCCATGTTGATGCCATCGACCACGGCCTTGCCGGCTTTCGGGTCGACGGAAGTGATGGTCCCTTCCTTGCCCTTGTCCTTGCCGGCGATCACGACGACCTTGTCGCCTTTCTTAAGCTTGGCAGCCATCTTACAGCACCTCCGGGGCGAGCGAGATGATTTTCATGTAGTTCTTCGCGCGCAGCTCGCGCACCACCGGCCCGAAGATACGGGTGCCAACAGGGTCGCCCGCGTTGTTCAGGATCACGGCGGCGTTGCTGTCGAAGCGGATGGCGGTGCCGTCGTCGCGACGGATTTCCTTGGCGGTGCGCACGACGACGGCCTTGCGGACATCGCCCTTCTTCACGCGGCCGCGCGGGATGGCTTCCTTCACGGAGACGACGATCACGTCGCCCACGCTCGCATATTTGCGCTTGGAACCACCCAGAACCTTGATGCACTGAACCTTCCGGGCACCGGAATTGTCAGCCACATCCAGATTGGTCTGCATCTGGATCATTTGGTTTCTCCCGACCTTTGGGGTAAAGACCCCAGGGTTTCGCTCAAACCGGGTGTGCTAGAGCCTCAGGCTTCCAGCACCTCCCAGCGTTTCGTTTTCGATTTCGGCGCACATTCGATGATGCGGACCGTATCGCCCACCTTGAAGGTGTTTTTCTCGTCGTGAGCCCGGTATTTCTTGGACTTACGGATGGTTTTCTGCAGCACCGGGTGCTTGAAACGGCGCTCGACCGAAACAGTGACCGTCTGAGCGTTCGCGTCGGAGGTCACGACGCCTTGCAGGATACGCTTGGGCATGGATGGCCTCCTCTTATTCAGCGGCCGCGTTGGCGGCTTTTTCGTTCAGCACGGTCAGCACCTTCGCCACGTTGC
The DNA here is from genome assembly GCA_040222155.1 of Roseovarius sp. Classification (GTDB taxonomy): domain Bacteria; phylum Pseudomonadota; class Alphaproteobacteria; order Rhodobacterales; family Rhodobacteraceae; genus Roseovarius. The sequence goes on along the minus strand of JAVKDQ010000114.1, from coordinate 10,539 downwards.
GGCGCACGGTCTTGATCCGGGCGGGGTTTTCAAGCTGGCCGGTCGCGGCCTGAAAGCGCAGGTTGAACTGCTCTTTCTTCAGGTTGACCAGCTCATCGCGCAGCTGGTCGGGCGTCTTGTCGCGCAGCTCTGCCACGTTCATCGCCTTTTTCCTCTCTCAAAACACCGGTCGGCCCCTGACGGTTGCTTCAGGGTCACCTGCAAACCCGGTGGATGAATTGCAAACATGCGAATCCCCGGCAGGGCCGGGGCTCGCGGATTGGCGCTCTATAAGGGAGGCAGGCAGAGAGGGCAAGGGTGAAGTTGCCCATGTAGGGTGGGTTTCAAACCCACCCTACAAATGCGCGCGCACCGCGCGCCCACCGCGCGCACATGAGGCTCACCCCCACGCGTAGTTGAAACTCACCGAGATCCGGTCGTCCTCGGCCATGTTCGCCGGCACCTCGTGGCGCAGCCAGCTCTCCCAGAGCAGCACGTCCCCCACCTTCGGCGCCTCGTAGATGAAGGCCCTGAGCTCGCGGCGGGCGCCCTTCCTGCGGGCGGGCGCGGCCATCATCATCGGGTGGCGGGGGTCTTCGAGCTTGAGCGCCGAGGTGCCGCCCGGCATGGCCACGTAGGTGGTGCCCGAGATCACCGAATGGGGGTGGATATGCGAGCCGTGGCTGCCGCCCTCGGGGAGGATGTTGATCCAGAGATCCTCGAGCTTCAGCGCCCGGCCCTCCAGATCGAATTCCAGATCCTCCGCGAAGGCCGCCACATGCGCGTCGAGCGCCTTCACGAGGTCGCCGAAGATCGGAAAGCGCCACGGCAGGTCGGTGAGAGAGGCATAGGAGGTATAGCCCGGATAGCCGTTCTCCTCGCACCATTCCTGCCCCGCCTCGTCATCCTCGGCGATGGAATAGCAGGAGGCCTCGAGCTCACCGGCGTCGATGGCGGGGCCATGCTCGGCGAGCGCGGCACGGTAGAGGCGGGTCACGAAGAGCGAGGATTTATCGGCCATGATCGCGGTATTGCAGCCTCCCGGGGCGACAAGCAAGGAAATCTTCAGGCCCTTGCGGCATAGGAGGGCGTGACGCACCAGAAAGGGGCAGCGCATTGGGTCGCGCAGGTTTGACAATCGTCTTGGCGGTGAGCCTCGCGGGCGCGGGCTGGGCCGAGGGTGCGGCGGGCAGCCTCTTCTCGGCGCGCCAGCCGCTCTTCCATCTGCCAAAGGCCACCCCCGCCCGCGCCGATGCCGGTGCGGAGGCCGCCAGCCTCTTCGTGGGCCGGGTCGATGGCGGGCTCTTCGCCGCGCTGCCGGGCCGCTTCGACGCACCCCTGCGGGTGGGCGGCACGAAGGCCGCGCGCCTGCGCGATCTCATCGGCCATGCCGAGGCAGGCCGCAAGGGCTATGACGCGGTGCAGCACGGCGCAAGGGTGAAGCCGCCGAGGACCCCCACCGCCATGACCCTGCAGGAGATCCACGACTGGATCGCCGCCACCCCCGGCCAGCCCCATGCCATCGGCCGCTACCAGTTCATCCCCGAAACGCTCCGCCATTCCGCGAGGCGGCTGGGCCTCAAGCCCTCCACGCGCTTCTCCCCCGCCACGCAAGACCGGCTCGCAAACCTGCTCCTCGGCGATGCCGGGCTCACCAAGGCGCTTGCGGGCGAGATCACGCAGGAGGCCTTCATGCTCAACCTCGCCAAGATCTGGGCCGGCTTCCCAACCCCCGGCGGGCGCAGCTACTACCACGGCATCGCGGGCAACAAGGCCACCATGACCTACGCAGACTACGCTCGGCAGGTGCGCGACATCCTGGGCGGGTAGATTGGGGGTGCGAAAGGGTTGATACGGCCTTGAGCCAGCGTTGGAAGATGAGCACCCGGCGCTGACTCACGGCCGAAGGCCGCCGCGCCATCGACGGGCCGCCCCCCGGCACGTCGATACGTCAAAGCCAGCGCATCGCTCGGATTTCGTTCGGAAACTCAAAGATAAAGCATTGCTGAACAAGCGTAGGAACGACGCCCCCCCGGCCCGTCGATGGCGCGGCGTGGCACCAAGATTGCGAATTTCTCCACAAAGCCGTTTTCGCCCTCAGCCCCCCAACCGCCCAGACAAACGAAAACCCCCGCCAGTCTCCCGGCGGGGGCCATGTTCCCGTAGGGTGGGGTTCAACCCCACCTTTCCTTACCAGTCTTCGCGAACCACGACTCGGGTCTTGATCGGCAGCTTCATCGCGGCGAGGCGCAGGGCCTCCATCGCGACGCCTTCGCTGACGCCATCGATCTCGAACATCACGCGGCCGGGCTTCACCTTGCAGGCCCAGAAATCGACGGAGCCCTTGCCCTTGCCCATCCGCACTTCGACCGGCTTCGAGGTCACCGGCGTATCCGGGAAGATCCGGATCCAGACGCGGCCCTGACGCTTCATGTGGCGCGTCATGGCCCGGCGAGCGGCCTCGATCTGGCGCGCGGTCACGCGCTCGGGCTGGGTGGCCTTGAGGCCATAGGTTCCGAAGTTCAGGTCAGACCCGCCCTTGGCGTCGCCACGGATACGGCCCTTGAACTGTTTGCGGAATTTCGTGCGCTTCGGTTGCAGCATCTCTCAAACCTCCTCAGCGACGGCCGCCGGCGCCACGCGGCGCGGGACCATCCTGCAGTTCCTGGGCCTTGCGGTCACGGGCCGACGGATCGTGCTCCATGATCTCACCCTTGAAGATCCAGACCTTGATACCGATGATGCCGTAAGGCGTGGACGCCTCGACATTGGCATAGTCGATATCGGCGCGCAGCGTGTGCAGCGGCACGCGGCCTTCACGATACCACTCGGTGCGGGCGATCTCGGCGCCGCCGAGGCGGCCTGCCACGTTCACCCGGATGCCGAGCGCGCCCATGCGCATCGCGTTCTGCACGGCCCGCTTCATCGCACGGCGGAAGCTCACCCGGCGCTCGAGCTGCTGGGCGATGCTTTCACCCACCAGCGCGGCGTCGAGCTCGGGCTTGCGCACTTCGACGATGTTGAGGTGCAGCTCGCTCGCGGTCATCGCGGCCAGCTTCTTGCGCAGGCTCTCGATATCGGCGCCTTTCTTGCCGATGATCACGCCGGGGCGCGCGGTATGCACCGTCACCCGGCACTTCTTGTGCGGGCGCTCGATGATCACGCGGCTGACGCCGGCCTGCTTGCACTCTTCCTTGATGAACTCGCGGATCTTGATGTCTTCGAGCAGAAGATCACCGTAATCCTTGGTGTCGGCATACCAGCGGCTGTCCCAGGTGCGGTTCACCTGCAGGCGCATGCCGATCGGATTGACTTTGTTACCCATCAGGCTTGCTCCTCGACTTCACGCACCTTGATTGTCAGCTCCGAGAACGGCTTCATGATGCGGCCGAACCGGCCACGCGCCCGCGGACGGCCGCGCTTCATCACGAGGTTCTTGCCCACATAGGCCTCGGCCACGATCAGCTCGTCGACATCGAGGTTGTGGTTGTTCTCGGCATTGGCGATGGCGGACTGAAGGCATTTCTTCACGTCCTGCGCGATCCGCTTGTTGGAGAAGGTGAGGTCCGAGAGGGCCTTGTCCACCTTCTTGCCACGGATCATCGCCGCAACGAGGTTCAGTTTCTGCGGGCTGGTGCGCAGCATGCGCAGCTTCGCCATCGCTTCATTGTCCGCCACGCGGCGGGGATTCTTCTCCTTGCCCATGGCTTACTTCCTCTTGGCTTTCTTGTCGGCTGCGTGCCCGTAATAGGTGCGGGTCGGTGCGTATTCGCCGAACTTCTGGCCGATCATGTCTTCGCTGACATTGACCGGAATGTGCTTCTGGCCGTTATAAACGCCAAACGTCAGGCCCACGAACTGGGGCAGGATCGTCGAGCGGCGCGACCAGATCTTGATGACTTCGTTGCGGCCCGACTCGCGCGCTGCCTCGGCCTTTTTCAGGACGTAGGCATCGACAAAGGGGCCTTTCCATACAGAACGCGACATGTGCTAGCGGCCCTTCTTCTTCGCGTGACGCGAGCGCAGGATCATCTTCTGCGACGCCTTGTTGGGGTTGCGGGTGCGCTTGCCCTTGGTGGGCTTGCCCCAGGGCGTAACCGGGTGGCGGCCACCCGATGTCCGGCCCTCGCCACCGCCATGCGGGTGGTCGATCGGGTTCATCACGACACCGCGCACGGAGGGGCGCTTGCCCTTGTGGCGCATGCGGCCGGCCTTGCCGTAATCCTGGTTCGAGTTGTCGGGGTTCGACACGGCACCAACGGTGGCCTTGCATTCCTGCCGGACCATCCGCAGCTCGCCCGAAGAAAGGCGGATCTGCGCGTAGCCGCCATCGCGGCCGACGAACTGGGCATAGGTGCCCGCGGCGCGTGCGATCTGGCCGCCCTTGCCGGGCTTCAGCTCGATGTTGTGCACGATCGTGCCAATCGGCATGCCGGAGAAGGGCATCGTGTTGCCCGGCTTGATGTCGGCGCGCTCGGAGGCCACCACCTTGTCGCCGATGGCGAGACGCTGGGGCGCGAGAATGTAGGATTGCTCGCCGTCATCGTAGCGGATCAGCGCGATGAAGGCGGTGCGGTTGGGGTCGTATTCGATCCGCTCGACCGTGGCCGAGACATCGAACTTGTTGCGTTTGAAATCGACGATCCGGTAGAGGCGTTTCGCCCCGCCCCCGCGCCGCCGCGCGGTGATCCGTCCGGTATTGTTGCGGCCGCCCGATTTCGTCAGACCCTCGGTGAGGGATTTGACGGGACGTCCTTTATACAGTTCCGAACGGTCGATCAGCACCAGCCCGCGCTGGCCCGGCGTCGTCGGCTTATACGACTTGAGTGCCATGCTTTCTGTCTTCCGTCTTGCAAACGGCGGGCCCGAAACAAGGGGTGGCCCCGCCTATGTTGAGCCTCCGCGCGCGGAGGCCGGTGATGTAGGGCCCCGAAGGTCCCCGGTGAGATATGTTCGAACCGAACAACAACGAAGCCCCGGACGAATCCGGGGCCGCGCGGATGGTGCCTGATAGTGGAGTGCGCCCGGGGGGTCAAGGGGGTGGTGCGCTTGTCGAGGAGCCGCGCGATTGCCAGACCGCGGGCTGGCGAGCAGGCGTGTGAACGACGCGCTTTATGTATGCCAAATCCGAACGACCTCGGCACGATGTGCTTGCGTCACCCAATCGCCAGCCCGGGGGCGGTCTGGCGATCGCGCGGCGGGCTTCGCCCTTGACTCCGCGCGGTGGCACATCAGAGATGCCGCGCTCCGACCAAGCAGATGGGCGTGCGCCTGAAAACGCTTCGTGCTATTCTCAGGGCGGGGAAGACCTCGCGCGCCCTACCCGCACACCACCACCTGCGTGCCCCATTCGCGGCACTTCGCCCGCAGCCCCGCCGCAACCGGCAGGTCGGTGAAAAACGTGTCGATATCCCGCAGCGAGGCGATCACCGCCGGCGCCTGCCGCTGGAACTTCGAGCCGTCGGCCACGAGATAGGTCTTGCGCGCCTGCCGGATGATCGTCTGGCTCGCCTTCACCTCCTGCACGTCGAAATCCAGCAGGTCGCCATCGCCGTCGAGCGCCGAACAGCCGATCACCGCCACGTCCACCTTGAACTGCGCGATCGCGGCCGCCGTCAGGTCGCCCACCAGCCCGCCATCCGAGCGCCTCAGCACGCCTCCAGCCACGATGATGTCGCACTCGGAATTGCTGGCGAGAATGTTGGCCACGTTGATGTTGTTGGTCACCGCCAGCAGGTTGCGGTGATGGCGCAGCTCGCGCGCCACCGCCTCGGTCGAGGTGCCGATATTGAGAAACACCGACGCATTCTCCGGGATCGCCTGCGCGCAGACCTGCGCAATGCGCGCCTTGGCCTCCTCGTTGAGCCCGCGCCTGTCTTCGTAGCCGATATTCGACACGCCCGAGGGCAGCACCGCGCCCCCATGCACCCGTTCGAGCCTGCCCGCATCGGCAAGCTCGGTCAGGTCGCGCCGGATGGTCTGCACCGTGACCCCGAAACGCTCGGCCAGATCCTCCACCAGAACCCGGCCCTCGCGGCGGGCGATCTCCAGAATCTCCGGCTGCCGGAAGGTCTGAGACATGGGCGGGCTCCTCCTCATCCGCGCCAGCTTAGCGCCGCAAACCCGCGGCGTTACAGCGGTTTCTTCTGAAACGAACCTATAGCAAACCCCAAAACGAACATAAACGAAAATATAAATTGACATAACGCGCACCGCTGTGGTTCGTTTGGCCCAAACGGGAGGATGTCAAACTTGGAGTCGGCTTCGCGGCAATCGGATGTGCGCGATCTCTTCGTCATCGGCGGCGGGATCAACGGCTGCGGCATCGCACGCGATGCGGCCGGGCGCGGGCTTTCGGTGACGCTGGCCGAGATGAACGACCTCGCCTCCGCCACCTCCTCGGCCTCCACCAAGCTCTTCCACGGCGGGCTGCGCTACCTAGAATATTTCGAGTTCCGCCTTGTCCGCGAGGCGCTGGTGGAGCGCGAGACGCTCCTGCGCGCCATGCCGCATATCAGCTGGCCCATGCGCTTCGTGCTGCCCTATCACCGCGACATGCGCTTCGAGAGCGGCACGCCCACCTCGAAGCTGCTCGAAACGGTCATGCCTTGGATGCGCGGGCGCCGGCCCGCATGGCTCATCCGCCTCGGGCTCTTTCTCTACGACACGCTGGGCGGGCGCGAGATATTGCCCGGCACGCAAAGCCTCAGCCTCGAGGGCACGCCGGAGGGCGCGCCGCTCAAGCCGAAGTTCAAGCGCGCCTACGAATATTCCGATTGCTGGGTGGAGGATTCGCGCCTCGTCGTGCTCAATGCCCGCCACGCCGCGCAGATGGGCGCCGAGGTGCTCACCCGCACCCGCGTCATCGAAGCGCGCCGCGAGGGCGAACTCTGGGCGATCACCCTCGAAGATCAGGAAACCGGCGCCCGCTTCACGCGCCACGCCCGAGCGCTCGTCAATGCCGGCGGGCCGTGGGTGGGCAAGGTCATCCACGAGGTCGCCTCGATCAACAGCGCCGAGGGCGTGCGGCTGGTGCGCGGCAGCCATATCGTCACCCGCAAGCTCTATGACCACGACAAGTGCTATTTCTTCCAGGGCAAAGACGGGCGGATCATCTTCGCCATCCCCTACGAGACCGATTTCACCCTGATCGGCACCACCGACGCCGACCATTCCGACGCCTCGGTGAAACCCGAATGCACCCCCGAGGAGCAGGACTATCTCTGCGCCTTCGCCTCGGAATATTTCGCAACGCCCGTCACCCGCGACGATATCGTCTGGACCTATTCGGGCGTGCGCCCGCTTTTCGACGACGGCGAGAAATCGGCCACCGCCGCCACTCGCGACTACGTGCTCAAGGTGGATGACAACGGCGCGCCGCTGCTCAACGTCTTCGGCGGCAAGATCACCACCTACCGGCGTCTGGCCGAGAGCGCGCTGGAGCGGCTCGAGCCCTACTTCCCCGGCATCTCCGGCGCATGGACGGCCGCAAGCCCCCTGCCCGGCGGCGATTTCCCGGTGGGCGACGTGGCCCGCCTCGTACGCGTGCTGCAAAACGCCTATCCCTTCCTGAGCGAGCGCCACGCGCTGCGGCTGGTGCGCGCCTACGGCACCGAGGCCCAGGAGATCATGGGCGATGCCGAGGATGCCGAGGCGCTCGGCCGCGATTTCGGCGCCACCCTCACCGAGCGCGAGCTGCGCTGGCTGATGGCGCGCGAATATGCCCGCACCGCCGAAGACGTGGTGTGGCGCCGCTCCAAGCTGGGGCTGCGGATGAGCGCCGACGAGATCGCCGCGCTCGATGCGTGGATGCGCGAGGCCCGCCCCGAAACCACCACCGCCAAGGCGGCGGAATGAGGACGATGACGCGATGACGCTGGTGCTTGAGAACGTCTCGAAGCAGGTGGAGGGCCAGACCCATATCCACCCCACCGACCTGACGCTGGAGAAGGGCACGATGAACGTGCTCCTCGGCCCCACGCTCTCGGGCAAGACCTCGCTCATGCGCCTCATGGCCGGGCTGGATGCGCCGCGCACCGGCCGCATCCTCTGGAACGGCGAGGATGTGACGGGCCGCAAGGTGCAGGATCGGGGCGTGGCCATGGTCTACCAGCAGTTCATCAACTACCCCTCGATGACCGTCTACGAGAACATCGCCTCGCCGCTCCGCCTCAAGCGCCGCCCGGCAAGCGAGATCGACGCCGCCGTGCGCAAGACCGCCGATCTGATGAAGCTCGGCCCCATGCTCGAGCGCAAGCCGCTGGAGCTCTCCGGCGGCCAGCAGCAGCGCTGCGCCCTCGCCCGCGCGCTGGTGAAGGAGGCAGGCCTCGTGCTCCTCGACGAGCCGCTCGCCAATCTCGATTACAAGCTGCGCGAGGAATTGCGGCAGGAGATCCCCAAGATCTTCGAGGAATCCGGCGCGATCTTCGTCTACGCCACCACCGAGCCCGAGGAGGCGCTGCTTCTGGGCGGCAACACCGCCACGCTCTGGGAGGGCCGGGTCACGCAGTTCGGCCCCACCCCCGATGTCTACCGCAAGCCCGTCGACATGGAGACGGCCCGCGTCTTCTCCGACCCGCCGATGAACTTCCTCCAGATCTCCAAGACAGGCACCCGCCTGATGTTCGGCGAGGGGCAGGTGGCGGAGGCCACGGGCAAGCTCGCGGGGCTCTCCGATGGCCGCTACGTCGCGGGCTTCCGGCCCAATCACCTGGAAATCAGCAAGCACGCCGATGACGCGCTGGCGTTTTCCACCCGGCTCGAGGTCACCGAGATCACCGGCTCGGAAACCTTCATCCACATGGATCACCACGGCACCCGCTGGGTGGGCCTCATCCACGGCGTTCATGACGACACGCTGCCCGAGGCGCTCACCGTCTATCTCGACCCGCGGCATGTCTACGTGTTCAGCGAGGCAGGGGAGCTGGTGGCCCCCGCCGCCTACGCGCAGGCCGCGTGAGAGGAGAGCAAGAGATGGCAAAGATCACCCTCGACAACCTCGCCCATTCCTACCTCCCCAACCCCAAGGGCGAGGCCGATTTCGCTTTGAAGGAGCTCAACCACGACTGGAACGATGGCGAGGCCTACGCGCTTCTGGGCGCCTCGGGCTGCGGCAAGTCCACGCTGCTGAACATCATCTCGGGCCTTCTCGAGCCCAGCCAGGGCCGCATCCTCTTCGACGATCGCGATGTCACCCACGCCCCCACCGCCGAGCGCAACATCGCGCAGGTCTTCCAGTTCCCCGTCGTCTACGACACCATGACCGTGCGCGAAAACCTCGCCTTCCCCCTCAAGAACCGCGGTGCAGAGGCCAGCTACGTGGCCGCCCGCGTCCAGCAGATCGCCAAGATGATCGGCATGGAGGCAACGCTCGACCGCAAGGCGCAAGGGCTTACGGCGGATGCCAAGCAGAAGATCAGCCTCGGGCGCGGCATGGTGCGCGAGGATGTGAACGCACTCCTCTTCGACGAGCCCCTCACCGTGATCGACCCGCACATGAAGTGGGAGCTGCGCACCCAGCTCAAGCAGCTGCACAAGCAGTTCGGCCACACCATGATCTACGTGACGCATGACCAGACAGAGGCGCTCACCTTCGCCGACAAGGTGGTGGTGATGCATGATGGCCGCGTCATCCAGATCGGCACGCCCGAGGAGCTCTTCGAGCGGCCCGAGCACACCTTCGTGGGCTATTTCATCGGCTCGCCAGGCATGAACGTGCTGCCCGCCAGGGTCGAGGGCAACCGCGCCTATATCAACGGCACCGAGATCACGCTGGCGCAGGGCTACGGCACCCCGCAGGGCCGCGTCGAGCTCGGCGTGCGCCCCGAATACGTGCGCCTCTCCGAAAGCGGCGGGTTGCCGGTCAAGATCCGCCGGGTCGAGGATGTGGGCCGCCACAAGATCGTGCGGGCCGAGTGCTTCGGCACCGAGATCAACATCATCGCGGGCGAGAGCGCCGAGATCGGCGCCGACATGGCCCATGTGGAATTCGCCCCCGAGGGCGTGAACGTCTATGCCGACGATTGGCGCGTGGCCCCGCAAGGCAGCCCCGGCGCCCCGCAAGGAAAGGCCGCGTGATGCAGGAGAAAACCGTCAACCAGAAGGGGTGGCTCTTCGTTCTGCCGGTGCTGGTGCTGGTGGCCTTCTCGGCGGTGATCCCGCTGATGACGGTCGTGAACTACGCCGTGCAGGATACCTTCGCGGGCGAGTTCTTCCCGCTCGACGACAAGCTCCTGTGGTTCCGCGAGCTGCTGGAAAGCGACCGGATGTGGAACGCGCTCCAGCGGCAATTGCTCTTCTCCGCCATCATCCTCGCCATCGAGGTGCCCCTGGGCATCTTCATCGCGCTCAACATGCCGAGGAAAGGCGTCTGGGTCTCGGTCTGCCTCGTGCTCATGTCGCTGCCGCTGCTCATTCCGTGGAACGTGGTGGGCACCATCTGGCAGATCTTCGGGCGCGTCGATATCGGCCTTCTGGGCCACACGCTCGACAAGCTCGGCATCAACTACAACTACACGCAGGATATCTTCGCCGCCTGGGCCACCGTCATCGTGATGGATG
>JAVKDQ010000113.1:0-13633 GCA_040222155.1 Roseovarius sp. | reverse complement strand
TAGGCATCGAGCTTGCGCAGCGCCTTCAGCGTCTCCACCCCGTCGAGCCCCGGCATCATCACGTCGAGCAGGATGAGGTCCGGGTCATGCCCCGGCGCCGCCTCCACGGCCTTCGTGCCGCTATCGAACTGGATGAGGTTGAAATCGCCGACAAGCTCAAGCGACAGCCGCGTGATCTCGCGCAGGTCTGCATCGTCGTCCACATGCATGACGGTGGGTCTGCCTGTCATTCGGCTCGTACTCCTCCCCGTCCCACGACCCGCATGACACGAAACAACCCGTAATTGCAACAACCCATTTCGAGCCGTTCCGTCGCCGCTCAGGTGTCGTCGGTTGCGTTGTTCTCTTGCCAGATGGGCAGGGTGAAGCTGAACCGGCTGCCCTGGCCGGGCTCGCTTTCGAGCCAGATCCGGCCGCCATGCAGCTGCACGAGCTCCTTGGTGATCGCAAGGCCCAGCCCCACGCCGTCGCGGTTGCGCCGGAGCGAGGTATCGGCCTGCCGGAACTGGTCGAACACCACGCCATGCAGCTCCTCGGCGATGCCCACGCCGGTATCGGCAACCTCGATCACCGCCATCTCGCCGCGGCAGCTGCACGAAACGCGAATTTCGCCATCCTCGGTGAATTTGACCGCGTTGCCGATCAGGTTGGTCAGGATCTGGTTGAGCCGGGTCGCATCGCAGAACAGCGCGCAATCGCTGACCTTCATGCGCATGTAGAGCCCCTTCTCGTTGGCAAGGGGCGTGAGCTGCTCAACGACAGACTGGATCCGCGCGCGCGCATCGACCTTCTCGCGCTTGAGCTTGATGGTATTCGATTCGATCCGCGCGAGATCGAGCATGTCGGAAACGAGCGACATCAGCTGCAGCCCCGCCAGATCCATCTTCTGGGCGAACCCCCGGATCTCGTTCAGTATCGATTCGAACCGTTCGCTTTCTTCCGGGCCCGATTGCTGCATCAACGCCTTCACGGCGGGCAGCATCTCGGGTCTGGTGAGAAACTTGTTGTAGCCCAGCAGCACCGAGAGCGGCGTGCGCAATTCGTGGCTCACCACGTTGAGGAACTGGGTCTTTGCGAGGTCAGCGGCCTGCGCCTTGCGCAGCGCGTTGTAGAGCGGGGTGACGTTGGCGGCGGTGCCGCGATAGCCGCGAAAGACGCCCTCCTCGTCATAGACCGGCACGCCGCTGCTCCTGAACCACATCTCCTCGTCGGTCACGCCGATGGGACGGTAGATCAGGTCCTTGAACGGCTCGCGCGCGAGGATCGCGGCGGCGATCTTGCCGTAGCCGTCGGGGTCGCGCTCCTGATCCGCCGAGAAATGGCGGCGGGTCTTGCCGATGATGTCGTCCGGGTCGATGCCGGTGATGCGCTCGAAGTTCTGCGACAGGAAGGTGAAGCGCAGGTCTTCGTCCTGCTCCCAGAACCATTCTGTGCTGATGTCCCAGACCTCGGCAAAACGCGCCTCCGCCGCATCGCGCTGCGCGAGCGCCGCCTTGAGCGCCGCGTTCGATTCCTCGAGTTTCAGCTCGTTCTGCTTGATGCGCGTGATGTCGAGCCGCACGCCCGCGCGCCCGCCCTCGGGCGTGGCCTGCTCGATGATGCGCAGCCAGCGCCCGTCTTCGAGCTGCTGCTCCACTTCCGAATAGCTGCGGTTGTGCTTGGCGAGCCGTTCCTCGAGCCATTCCTCCTCGCGGCCCCGCGCCTCGGGATACTGGCCGTTGGCGAGCCCGGTGCGCAGGATCGTCTCGAAGGTGGTGCCCGGCACGATCGCCGGCTTGCTTTTCGAGTAGAACTCCTTGTAGCGCCGGTTGAACATCACCAGCCGGTCGTCCTCGTCATAGATCACGAAGCCGTCGGGCAAGACCTCGATGGCGTCGCGCAGCTGCCGGGCGAGGTCGTTCGAGTTGTCGACCAGCCGCAGCAGGACGCGGACGATGAGAAAGGCGAAGGCCAGCACGCAGAGCAGGAGGATGCGCCAGATCATCAGCGCGGGCAGCGTGTCCGTCCAGCCGCGCGAGGGGATCAGCGCCAGCTCCCAGCTGCCGCGCGGCAGCGGGATCGAGCGGGTGATCGGCGCGCGGTCGAAGACCGCCTGATCACCGTAGATCGCAAGGCTGCCCTCTGGCTCTTCACGGCGCAGGGCCACGTCGAAGGTGTTTCCAAGCCGCGCGACCCCGGCTGTGCGGAAGAACTCCTCGGAAGAGAACACGATGGAGATCAGCCCCCAATAGCCGAGCGACATGTCGGCGGGCGTGTCCGGCGTGGTGTCATGGATGAAGACCGGCACGCGGATGATGAACCCTTCGATCCCCTGCAGAAGCTGCGTGGGCCCCTGCAGGATCGCCCGGGCCTGGTCGCGGGCCTGCTCGGCGAAGCGGCGTTGTTCGGGCACGTCTTCCAGCGAACGGCCCACCAGATCGGCATTTTCCGCGTAGGGGTAGACATGCGTGATGACGAGGTCGCGAATGCTGGCCACGTTGATGATCGAGCTGTCGCCCACGATGGCGGGCGCGATTAGCGTGGCGAATTCCTGCTGGGTCAGATCGGGCGAGATGGAGATCGCCCCGGCCAGACCGCCCGCGATGATGAACTTCTGCGACAGGGCCTCTCCGATATCGTGCCCGGCGATCTCGGCCACCTGCTCGACCGTCTTGCGCTCTTCGGCCTGAATGGACGCAAGCCGCCGGTTCTCGAGATACAGGCCGACAGTCACGAGCAGGCCGAGCACCGCGGTATGGACCACGACATTCCGCAGCCTTCGATTGAGGCTTCGTCCTTCGCGCTTCAAATGTTCCGCTCCATGCGCATGGCACTCTGGCGAGCCGCGCCCCTCGGCTTCACCCTAGCCCTTTCGGGACGTTCAGCACAAGAGCGCTGCGCGGGCGTCCGGCCTGCCCTCAAGCCTCCGTTGCCGCGCGCGGCCCGAGCACCTGGGCGAGAGAAGGCCAGCCTTCGGCGCCGGCCTCGGCGAGCGAGCGCACCGGCGTCGCGCAGGCATCCACGCCTTCGAAAGCCGCCTCCCAATGGGCGCGGTCGCGGGCGGTGAAGCGGGCGGCGAGGCCCGCGCGTGCCTCGGGCCATGTCGCGCGGGAGGCCACCAGCGGGCCGAGCTCGGGCCAGCCCAGTACGCCCGCCAGCGCGGCGATGAACTTGGGTTCGAGCGCGCCGAGCGCGATCCACTGGCCATCGGCGGTTTCGTAGCAGCCATAGGTGGGCATCTCGCCGCCCAGCGTGCCGCGCCAGCTTTCCTCCTCGTGCCCGGCCAGCAGCGTGGCGGCTGCGATGTCGGTGGCGAGGTATTTCACCCCGTCGGTCATCGAGACGGTCATGTGCCGGCCCGTGCCTGTGGTGCTCCGCTCGAGCAGCGCGGCGAGGATGCCGTTGGCTGCTAGGCTCGCACCGCCCGCGTAATCGCCGAGGATGTTCTGGGGCGCGCGGGGGCGGCCATCGGCATCGCGGCAGAGCGAGAGCACGCCCGCCATGGCGACGTAGTTGATGTCATGCCCCGCCCAGCCCGCCTGCGGCCCCTCGCGCCCGTAGCCGGTGATCTCGCAGAGCACGAGGCGGGGATTGGTGGCCGAGAGCGCCTCCCAGCCGAGCCCCAGTGCCTCGAGCTTGCCGGGGCGCATCTCGGAGATGACCACATCGGCGCCGGCGACCATCTCCAGCAGCGTCGCGCGATCTGCTTCCGACTTGAGGTCGAGCGCGCAAGCCTCCTTGCCGCGGGCCAGTGCGTTATGCGGACCGGAACGCGCGGAGAGCAGCGGGTCGGCCTCGCCGCCAGCGTAGGAGGGCGGGCCTCCGGGATTGGTGATGCGCGTCACATGCGCGCCGAGATCGGCCAGCATGGTGGAGGTGAAGGGCCCCGGCGCATTGGCCGACAGATCGATCACCCGGATACCCGAAAGCGGTTGCCACATGGTTGCCCCCTCTGCGCTGCCAGTCGGGCGCAGCATAGGCGCCACGCCCTCCGAGGCAAGCCGCTGGTTCGCCGTTCAGGCCCCGGCCTCGTAGGTCACCTGGCCACCGCAGATCGTCAAGGCGGCGCGGGCCTGCCCGAGCGTGTCGGGCCCCATCGCCTCTAGGTCATGGTCCATCACCACCACGTCGCCGAGGTAGCCCTCGCGCAGCATCCCCTTGCGATCCTCGGCGAATTCCACCCAGGCATTGCCGCGCGTGTAGGAGGCGAGCGTATCCATCAGGCCCTGCCGCTGGTCGCCCCAGCCCGGGCCGAGATCGAGCGGCGCCACGGCGGACTGGATGTTGGGCATCACGTCGACCGGCACCACCGGCCAGTCGGTGGAGAAGACGAGCGGCACGCCCGCCTCGCGCAGCCGCGCCCAGGGGAAGGCGAGGGCAAGCTGGTCGTCGTGGAAGGCGGTGCCGGGCGCGGGCGGGTCGAAGAAGCCGGCGAAGGCCGCGTGGCGCGGCTGCATCGAGGCCACGACGCCCAGCTCCATGAAGCGGGGCAGGTCATCGGGATGGAGGATCTCGATATGCTCGACGCGGTGGCGGGAATCGCGCGGGCCGTTGGCCTTGCGCGCCGCCTCGTAGCCGTCGAGCGTGCGGCGGATCGCCAGGTCGCCGATGGCATGGACGCAGATCTGCAGCCCCAGCGCATCGGCCTTTATGCAGGCCTCGTTGAAGGGCTCGGGCGAGAACACCGCCTCGCCGGTGTTGCCGGGGCTGTCGGGGTAGGGGCGCAGCATCAGCGCGGTGCGCGATTCCACCACGCCATCCATGAACATCTTCACCCGGCCCGAGGAGATCGTGTCGGAGGCCCAGCGGCGGCGCATCTCCACCGCCTCTTCCAGCCGGTCGACGGGGTCGAAGTTCTTGAGGTGGAAGGGCACCTGCATCCGCGTGAGCAGCTTGCCCTCGGCCTCCAGCTCCTCCAGCAGTTCGAGCTGGTAGAAATTGCCATCCATGTTATGCATGGAGGTGATGCCGTGGGAGGCGGCATGGGCCATGCCGCGGGCGATGAGCGCGCGGTCGGCGGCGCGCTCGGCGGCGGTGACGGGGGGCTCGGGATCGGCGCCGGTGACATAGCCCAGCATGTCGCGCCCGCCGGTGCGGGAGAGCTTGAGCACCGGGCCGAAGGCGCCGGTTTCCAGCAGCTCGCCGGTGGCGGTGCCATCCGCGTCCATCACCACGATGCTGCCCTCGGGCATCGGCGCACCATGCAGCAGCCCCGCGCGCTCGAGCGCCACGGTATTGGCCCAAAGCGTGTGGATATCGGGCGCCAGAAGCGCCACGGGGCGGTCCGCGAGGATCGGGTCGAGATCGTGGCGGGTGGGGTTCTTGCCATCGAGCAGGCCGTAATTGGTGCCGGTGCCCACGATGAGCGGCTCATCGGGGCGGGCCTCGGCATAGGCGCGGACGGCGCGGGCCAGCTCGTCGCGCCCGCGCACGGCGCTGAGGTCGAGGAAATCGAGCGAGGCGGAGCCCTGGAAGAGGTGGACATGGCTGTCGATGAAGCCGGGCAGCACCGTCTTGCCGCCGGCATCCACTTCGCGCGTCGCCGGCCCCATGAGCGCGCGGATCGCCTCTGTGCTGCCCACCGCCATGATCCGGCCCGCCCTGAGCGCCACTGCCTCCGCCCTCGGGCGGGCCTCGTCCATCGTCAGCACCCGCCCGCCGAGGATCACCATATCCGCCTTGTCCGCCATGCCGTGTCTCCTTGCTCATCCCATGCCGTGCCGGCCCGAGTTGCAGTTTGCATCGGGTCTGGCGCCAGTCTAGAGTTTCGCGTGAAACGCCTGCGGTAAATACCCCCTTAGGGACAGGCGGCGACGAAACTCCGCTTCACCCGGAACAACACCACGTGACGCACGCCCCCAAGACCGCCGAAGACGCAACCGAGGAGGCGCTCGCCCGCGCGATCATGGCCATGGGCAGCCCCTCCTTCGTGCCTCGCGCGCTCGATTACCTGCGCACCGCCGCGCCGTTTCTCGGCTGCTTTCTCACCCTGCTCGACGGAAAGCGCCCGCCCGTCCATCTCTACGACAACGTGCGCGACGCCTATCGCGCGCATGTGGTCGATGGCTATCTCGATGGTCTTTACCTGCTCGACCCGTTCTTCGTGGCCTACCGGCGCGAGCCCAGATCCGCCGTGCTGAGCCTGCGCGACGTGGCGCCCGACAGGCTGCAGCAATCCACCTATTTTCGCAGCTATTACCAATCCACCCGGCTGTCCGACGAGGTGGGCGTCTTCATAGACCTGCCGAGTGGCAAGCATCTTTTCTATTCCATCGGGCGGCGCTCGGGCGAGAAGAAGTTCTCGGCGAAGGATTTGCGCGCCATGCGCCGGGTCTACCCGGTTTTCGCCGCGCTCAACCGCCGCCATTTCGGGCAGGACCGCTACGCGCAGGACGAACGTGAGATAGACACGGCGATGGAGCGCTTCGGCGCGGGCGTGCTCACCGAGCGCGAGCGTGAAATCGCCATTCTCATCCTCAAGGGCCATTCCACGCGCTCGATCTCGAACGTGATCGGCGTGGCGGAAGGCACGGTGAAGATTCACCGCAAGAACTTTTACCGGAAGCTCGAAATCTCATCGCAAAGTGAGCTTTTCTCGACCTTTCTCGCCTCTCTTTCGGGCAGCGGCCAGCGATAAAGCCGCCTATCCCCTCGGGGATATGGACCGCGTGCAAGCGCTGCGCCTAGGCTGGAACACAACGACAAAAGTCAAACGGGGAGACACGCATGCCGGCAGATGAACCGGCGCGAGCTGGCGCAACAGGCGCCGGGCGCGACATGATCCTCGCGGAAGCGGTGACGAAGGAATTCGGGCAGGGCGACCAGAAGGTGACGGCGCTCGACGCCGTCTCCGTGGCGATCCGCGAGAACGAGTTCTTCACCCTGCTCGGGCCCTCGGGCTGCGGCAAGACAACCCTTCTGCGCCTCATCGCGGGCTTCGAACTGCCCTCGGCGGGCAACATCCTGCTCGACGGGCAGGAGATCGGCCATCTGCCGCCCTACAAGCGCCCGGTCAACACCGTGTTCCAGAGTTACGCGCTTTTTCCGCACATGACCGTTGCGGGGAATATCAGCTTCGGGCTGGAGATGCTCGGAAAGCCGAAAACCGAGATCGAGAAGACAACGCGTCAGATGCTGGCGCTGGTGAAGATGGAGCAGCTCGCCAACCGCCGGACGGACCAGCTTTCGGGCGGGCAGCAGCAGCGCGTGGCGCTGGCGCGGGCCCTGGCGCCGCATCCCAAGGTGCTCTTGCTCGACGAGCCGCTCTCGGCGCTCGACCTCAAGCTGCGCAAGGAGATGCAGATCGAGCTGAAGCGGTTGCAGAACGAGACGGGCATCACCTTCGTCTTCGTCACCCATGACCAGGAGGAGGCGCTCACCATGTCCGACAGGATCGCGGTGATGCAGGCCGGGAACATCCTGCAGGTCGGCACGCCGAAGGAGATCTACAACCACCCCGCGCGGCGGTTCGTGGCCGATTTCATTGGCGATATCAACATCTTCGAGGGCACGCTCTCGGAGGTGTCGGGCGCGCGCGGCACGGTGCGGCTGCCGGGTGGCGCGAGCGTGGGCGCGCAGCTTTCGGTGGCGGGCATCCAGCCCGGCGCGGTGAGCGCGGCGGTGCGGCCGGAAAACCTGCGCCTCGTGCCGGTGGGCGACGCGGAGGCGACCCTGCGCGGCAAAGTGGAAAACATCGTCTATTTCGGGGTGGGCAGCAACGTGCACCTGCGGCTGGAGGATGGCACGCAATTCGTGGCGCGCGTTTCGGGCACGGTGCCCGAGATCGGCACAGAGGCCGGCATTGCGCTCACCGAAGACCATGTTCAGGTGCTGGCGGACTGATGGTGGCCGAGACGCATAGCACCGACCCGCGCCTCGAACGCGCCCGCCGTGTGCGCGCCGCCGAGGAACGGCGGACACGGCGCATCCTGCTCGCCCCCGCGCTCATCGTCATCGGCATCTTCGGGCTTTTCCCGCTGACCATCAGCGCGATCTACTCGATGCTCACGCCGGGCACCTATGGCGGTGTCACGTGGGAGCTATCGGGCGAGGCCTATGTGCAGTTCCTCTTCGAGCGCGACATCTTCGACGATACCCTCACCTTCTCCACCACCTACCTGCAAATCTACGCGCGCTCCATCGGGCTGGCGCTGGTGGCCACGCTGGGGGCGCTGCTGCTGGGCTTTCCGACCGCCTATTTCATCGCCTCGAAGCCCCGCGAGCAGCGCAATTTCTGGCTCTTTCTCATCACGCTGCCCTTCTGGACGAACCTGCTCATCCGCACTTACGCGATCCTGCTCATCATCCGCGACGAGGGGATGATCAACATCACGCTGGAGCGCATCGGGCTGATCGACTCGCCGCTCAACATTCTTTACACCGATGGCGCGGTCTTCATCGGGCTCATCTACAGCTACCTGCCCTTCATGGTGCTGCCGCTCTACGCCTCGCTCGAGAAGCTCGATTTCCGCATGGTCGAGGCGGCCTACGACCTTTACGCCAACCGCCTGCAGGTGCTGCGGCGCATCATCATCCCGGCGGCGAAGCCGGGCATCGTGGCGGGCTGCATCCTCGTCTTCATCCCCGGGCTTGGCGCCTATATCACGCCCGAGCTTCTGGGGGGCGGCAAGAAGCTGATGATCGGCAACATGATCGCACTGCAATTCGGCTCGTCGCGCAACTGGCCCTTCGGCTCGGCGGCGGCGCTGATCCTGATGGTGGTGGTGATGGCCGCGCTGCTGATCTACGTGCGCAATGCCGGGAAAGAGGGGGTGAAGCATGGCTAGGGCCCGCCGCATGATGGACCTGCGCAAGCAGCCCGGCTTCAACCAGGTCGCCTGGGCCTGCATCTTCGTGCTTTACGCGCCGATCATCGTGCTCGTTATCTTCTCTTTCAACGACAACCGCTCGGTGGTGCTCTGGACGGAGTTCAGCTTCCGCTGGTACGAGGCCGCCTTCGAGAATGACGGCATCCGCAAGGCCACGATCGTGTCGCTTCAGGTGGCGGCGGTGGCCACCTTCTTCGCCACGATCATCGCCACCATGGCGGCGCTCGCGACCACCCGCACGCCGCCCTTCAAGGGGCAGACGGCGGCCTACGCGGTGATCAACCAGCCGCTGATGGTGCCCGAGATCGTGACCGCCGTGGCCACGCTCTCCTTCTTCGCGATCATCAAGCGGGCCACCGGCGTGACCGGGATCGGCTACCTGATGCTGGCGCATACCGTCTTCTGCATCCCCTTTGCCTACATGCCCATCCGCGCGCGGCTGGAAGACATGAACCTGACGCTGGAGCAGGCCGCCGCCGACCTTTACGCGCCGCCTCTCAAGGTGTTCCGCCGGGTGACGCTGCCGCTCCTGCTGCCGGGGATCGTGGCGGGCGCCATGCTGGCCTTCGTCGTATCGCTCGACGACGTGATCATCACGCTGATGGTCGCTGGCCCCGGCGAGACCACGCTGCCCATCTACATTCTTGGCCAGATCCGCCGGGGCATCACGCCCGAAATCAACGCTGTCTCCACGCTCTTGCTGGGGCTCAGCATCGTGTTCGTCACGCTGTTCTTCCTCCTTGGAAGAAAGCGAAACTAAGAGCGGTGCGCACGCATGACCGCTCGACCACAGCAGAGGAGAAGACCCATGAAACTGAAATCCCTGATGCTTGCATCGGCCACGGCGATAGGGCTCGTGCCTATCGCCGCCTTCGCCGAGGGCCAGCTCAACATCTACAACTGGGGCAACTACACCAGCCCGGAGATGATCGAGAAATTCGAGGCCGAAACCGGCATCGAGGTCACGCTCGACGGTTATGACAGCAACGAGACCATGCTCGCCAAGGTTCAGGAGGGCAACACCGGCTACGATATCGTGGTGCCCGGCGATTACATGATCAAGGTCATGATCGGCGAGGGGCTGCTGGCCGAAGTGAAGCCGAACGAGATGGAGAACTTCAAGAATGTCGATCCGAAATGGGTCGATGTGTGGTGGGATCCGGGCCGGAACTACTCGATCCCCTACCAGTGGGGCACGACCTCCTTCACCGTCGACACGGCGGTATATGATGGCGACATCAACACGCTTGCGCTGCTCTTCGACCCGCCGGAGGAGCTCAAGGGCCGCATCAACATGCTCAACGACATGAACGATGAGAACAACGCGGGCCTGCGCTACCTCGGCTACGAGCGCTGCAACAGCAACACCGACGAGCTGCGGGAAGTGACCGAGCTTCTGCTGGGCGCCAAGGAGCACTGGCGGACGATGGATTACTCGACCATCGAGAAGCTCACCTCGGGCGATGTGGACCTGAGCCAGAACTGGAACGGCGCCGCGATGCGCGCCCGCGCCCAGCGGCCCACGCTGCAATATGCCTATCCGAAGGAAGGCTTCACCGGCTGGATGGATAACGTGGCCGTGCTCGCGGATGCGCCCAACATGGAGAACGCCAAGATCTTCATGAACTTCATGATGGACCCGGAAAACGCGGCGATGACCTCGAACTTCGCGCGCTATGCCAACGGCATCATGGGCTCCGAAGAGTTCATGGACCCGGAGATGCTGACCGCGCCCGAGATCGTGATGCCGGCGGATGCGCCGACGCCTGATTTCGTGACGCCCTGCTCGCAGGAGACGGTCGACATGTACAACAAGATCTGGACCCGCCTGAAGCAATAGGCCGATCCGGTCTCCGGGCGGCGGGCAGATGCACCGCCGCCCGGGCAAGACGACCAAGGGAGGAGAGAATGGCGACCATCGCTACGCCCGCGCCCCGCGCGGTGCCGCGGACGGCGCGCGAGATGGGCATAATGCAAGGCTTTCCGCCGCCGCCCGAAAAGCGCCCCACCGTTGAAAACTGGGATCTGCCGCCGTTCAACCGCTGGTCGTTCCAGAACATGCGAAGCCTCTTTCCCACAGCCGATGTGCGCCGGGCAGGGCCCGTTGCGGAGCTTGCGCGTGACATCCAGCCGCTCGAGGGTGTCGGTTATTCCGGTGACGATGGCACGCATCGCAGCGTCGCCGAGGGGCTTGCGCTCACCTATGCCGATGCCTGCCTCATCATGCATCGCGGGCGCGTGGTGACGGAGCGCTATTTCAACGACATGCAGCCGCACAGCCCGCATCTGTCGCAATCGGTGGCGAAATCGGTGGTGGGGGCGCTTGCGGGCGTGCTGCATCACGAGGGGTTGCTGGACCTCGGCGCGCCGCTGCCCGAGATCGTGCCGGAGCTGGCGCAATGCGGCTATGCCACGGCCACGCTGGAGCAGGTGCTCGACATGCAGTCGGGCGTGCGCTTCACCGAGGATTACAACACGCCGGGCTCCGACATGACCCGGATCGACATAGCGAGCGGCTGGCGGCCGCCCCTGCCGGGCGAGCCGGTGCCCACGATCCGCGATGTGATCCTGTCGCTGCCGCAGGAGCGCCCGCATGGGGAGAGCTTCTCCTACCGCTCGATCGAGACGGACGTGGTGGCATGGGCCATCGAGCGGGTGACGGGGATGCCGCTGGCCGAGGCGCTCTCGGATCGCATCTGGTCGCGGATCGGGGCGGAGCGCGACGGGTTCTTCACCGTCGATGGCGCGGGCACCGCGCTGGCCGATGGCGGCTTCAACGCCACGCTGCGCGATTACGCGCGCTTCGGGCAGATGATGCTCGAGGGC
The DNA here is from genome assembly GCA_040222155.1 of Roseovarius sp. Lineage (GTDB taxonomy): Bacteria > Pseudomonadota > Alphaproteobacteria > Rhodobacterales > Rhodobacteraceae > Roseovarius. The sequence goes on along the minus strand of JAVKDQ010000113.1, from coordinate 2,000 downwards.
GGGCGCGCGCAGGGGGCGCAGGTGGTGCCGGAGGCGTGGGTGGAGAGCTGCCGCAGCGGCGAGAACGCCAAGTTCGGCCCGCCCTATTCCCACAGGTTCCCCAATGGCGCCTATCGCCGACAATGGTGGGTGCGGGACGTGGGGCGCGGCGATTTCATGGCGCGCGGCGTCTTCGGCCAGCTGATCTACGTGGACCCGGAGGCGGAGTTCATGGCGGTGGTGCTGGCGACGTGGCCCGACTACCTGATCGACAGTTTTTCAGCGGAGACGCTGGCGGCGCTTTTTGCGGTCAGGGAGGCTTTGGCCGGGGGGTGACAAGGCGTCGGCGACGCGGTTTCGGGCTAACGGACATTGGACCTGAGCGCCAACGCGCGGAATCAAGGGGCGCAGCCCCGCCGCGCGATCGCTGGGCCGCCCCCACGGCCCGGCGATTGGGTGGGGTCAGCGCATCGCTCGGATCTTTCTCGGATTTGGCAGACATCAAGCGCGGCTGAACGCCCGTCGGATCGCCGCGCCGCGGCCCAGCGATCGCGCGGCTCTTCACGAAGGTGGTGAACGTCTCCTCAAAGCCGTTTCCGCCCGGCCCTCGGAGCCGCCTAGAGCGAGGCCGCCGCGCGGCTCGCCTGGTCGTATTGCCCGGAAAGCCCGCGCAGGGCGCTGGCGATATCGCGCAGGTCCTGCCCGGAAAGCTCCGGGCCGCCGGCACCCTCGAGCAGGCATTGGCGGCGCACGTCGCGATAGGCGCCGCAGAGCGCGGCGCCTTCGGGCGAGGTGCGGTAGAACACCTCCTTGCCGCGCTTCTCGGAGAGAATGAGCCCGGCCTTGGAGAGCTTTCTCAGCGCGTAATTGACGGTGTGGTTGTCCTCGATATTGAGCAGGAAGCAGATATCGGAGAGCCGCTTGTCGCGCCCGCGGTGGTTGACGTTGTGGAGAATCAGGATGTCGAGTGGGTTGAGATCGCCCTGCCCGGCGGCGGCCATGCAGCGGGTCATCCAGCGCGAGAAGGCGTTGAAGGCGATGATCAGGCCGAATTCGAGCTCCGACATCTCCCAGCCTTCCCCTTCGGCGAGGTGGCGGGAGGAGACGATGCGGCGGTCTGCCCGTTTTTCCTGCTCCATATGCGGCCTTTCCTTCTGAATTCGCTGACGTTTTATCTACGTTTTCACATCCGGGCGAAAAGCTCAATCCTGCAGCGAAGCGCGCGGGCCGGCCCTTTGGATGCGGTGTGGAGGCCGATTGCGCGGAGGTTTTCAGAGCCTCTCCTGCGCCTGCTCCAAGATCCACGATAGCAAAACGTTGACAAATTACAAACGTAACGTAAGCTTTCCGCAGAACACAAAAAACAGGGAACCCAACATGCTTATGACCAGATTTATCGGCGGCGCTGCCGCAGCCATGATCGGCCTTGCCGCCTCTGCGCAGGCGGAGACGTGGGACATGCCAACGCCCTATCCGGACGCGACCTTCCACACCGTCAATATCCACGAGTTCGCCAAGGACGTGGCCGAGGCCACGGGCGGCGAGCTGGAGATCACCGTGCATTCCGCCGGCTCGCTCTTCAAGCATCCCGAGATCAGCAAGGCGGTGCGCTCGGGGCAGGTGCCGATCGGCGAGTTCTTCCTCTCGCTGCTGGCCAATGACAACCCCGCCTTCGGGGCCGACTCGCTGCCCTTCCTCGCCACCAGCTACGAGGATGCCGAGAAGCTCTGGGCGGCGCAGGAAGGCGTCATCTCCGGGCTGCTCGACGAACAGGGGCTGATGGCGCTCTATGCCGTGCCGTGGCCGCCGCAGGGGCTTTACACCACCAAGGAGATCACCTCGGTGGAAGACCTCTCGGGGCTCAAGTTCCGCACATATAACGCCACGCTGGAGGAGTTTGCCAACCTCGCGGGCGCTCCTGCGGCAGCGACAGGATCACATCGCGGATCGTGGGCACCGGATCGCCCGGCAGGGGCGGCCGCCAGCCGCTCGCTATGTCGATCCGTGTCATGTCGGAGGAC
>JAVKDQ010000112.1:0-18370 GCA_040222155.1 Roseovarius sp. | reverse complement strand
ATCTAATGAAACGCGCCGCCTTGCTCACCGCCCTCGTCACCCTGCCCGCCGCCGCCCTCGCCGACAGCCAGCTGGAGCGCATGGAGGCGATCTCGGAGGAGATGAACGAGGTGATGATGGTGATGATGGTCAACGAGGCCGCCGCCAATGGCGCCGATCCCGAGCCGCTCCGGGCCGCCATGCCCGACCTCACATGGGACGATGCGATGCGCGAGGCCGGAAGCTGCATGCTCGACGAATACACTTCCGAGATCGGCTCCGACGGTGTCGATGAAATGCTCGCGAAGATGGAAGAGTTCTCGGTCGAAATGGGAGAGATGGGGGCCAATGGCGCCACCATGTCCGAGCTGGGCGACACCTCCGACATGCTCCCCGAGGGCATCACCATGCAGCGCTCCGCCGAGATCACGCAAGACTGCGGCATGATGCAGCTTCAGATGCAGCGCATGGAGGCATCGGGCTTCATGGACGCGATGATTAAGGCCGCGCAGTAACACATCGCAGGTCGCGGTGGGGTGAAACCCCACCCTACGGGCCCCGGCACGCTCCGGGGCCTTTTTTTCGTTGCGGTGGCGGGGTTTCGCCGAGGCTGCGGGCCCATCGGGGACGGCGTCATGGAAAAATTGGTTAACAAATGGTAAACTTCTGCTCGGAGGGGGCTCCAAGGCGATACAACCGACGGAGAACACGATGTTTGCAGAAATGAGAAATGCAGCCGCGGCCTTGGCCTTGGCAACCGGCGCGATGGTCGGACACGCGGCCGAGGCGCAATCCGGCTATGACTGGACAGGCTTCTATGTCGGCGGCATGGCCGGCTATGGCGAACTCGACCCCAATTCGAACGCCGCCAACCTGATCCAGCCGGATTCCGACGATGCCGTCTACGGCCTGCTCGCGGGCTACAACTACCAGTTTTCCAACCGTTTCGTGCTGGGCATCGAGGCCGATTGGGCCTCCGCCAACATGTCGAGCACCACGCCCTGCTTCAACCCGGCCTTCAACTGTAACGCGGGGATGGATTCCATCGCCACGCTGCGCGCCCGCGCCGGTGTGGCGCTCGACCGCGTGCTGCTCTACGGCACCGCCGGCTACGCCCATATGGAGTATTCGGGCTACACCCAGGCCATCGGCCCCAACACCGTCTTCCCCGACTCGAGCGACATCGGCGGCTGGACCTATGGCGTCGGCCTCGACTACGCGCTGAACGACCGGGTGACCATCGGCGCCGAGGCCCGCTGGGCCGAGTTCGACCGCACGACGCTGCTCTACGACGTGCCCTACAGCGTGAAGCCGGAAACCTTCCAGGCGCTTCTGCGCGTCACCTTCAAGCTCGGCGGCAAGTAGCGCCCGCGCGAAACCCGGGCACATGCCCCCGACGCCCCGAGACAAGATCTTGGGGCGTTGCGCTGCGCGCGCCACATTCACCCCCTCCCCCGCAACGCCCGGAACCGACGCGATACCGACAGGATACCGACGCGATACCGACGCGCCGATCCCAGCAAAACCTGGGCGTTAACCATTCGAATCGCGCGGGCTGACGTCTCCGCCCGTCCGGCCGTCGCATTCGTCCTTCCACCCCGGCGCCCGCCCATGCTATCCCCCGGCCCAACGCCACTTCCGGAGGACGCGCCTTGTCCAACGAAATCCGCCTTGCCTTCGCGCATCCCGCCGCACGGGCCGACGCCACCGCCCCCGACGGCCCGCTCGACCGCATCTCGGTGCGCGATCACGTGGTCGAGGTCGAGATCGGCGCCTTCCAGTCCGAGCGCGGCACCACCCAGCGCGTCAGCTTCAACGTGGTGGTCGAGGTGCGCCCCATCACCGATCCGATCGACGACGATGTCGACCGCATCCTGAGCTACGACAAGGTGACCGAGGCGATAGAGGCCGCTTTGGCCGAGGAGCGGCTCAACCTGCTGGAAACACTGGCAGATCGCATCGCCGAGCGCATCCTCTGGGAGCCGCAGGCGGTGCGCACCTTCGTCCGCATCGAAAAGCTCGACCGGGGCCCCGGCGCGCTCGGTGTCGAGATCGTGCGCTCCGTCTCCGACCTCAAGACGAAGCCCGTCGCCCATTCCCCCGCCAACGCCCCGCACCCGCATCTCGTCTACCTCGCCAACGAGGCGATCTGGTCGCCCAACCTCTCGCGCTGGCTCGACCAGCTTCAGGCCCGGGCCGAGCCGGTGATCCTCTGCGTGGGCCATGCCGAGGCGCCCGCCCCGCAAACCCGCCACCGCATGACCCAGCGCCGCGTCGATCTGCTGGCGCTCGAACAGAACGCCTGGGTGCTCGCCGGCCGCGACGACCGCTGCGTGGTGGTCGAAACCCGCACCGAGCTCGACTGGGCCATGAAGAACGGCCAGATAAGTGTCTGGGCCCCCTCGAAAATCGTACTCGACGCGGTCGATGGCCCCTTCACCGGCCCCGACGATCCCGTGGCGCTCGCGGCATGGTTCGCGGGCCAGATGGAGGCTTCCGACCTGCTCCTCATCGGCGCCTCGCCGCCCGCCGCCCCGCCGGTCCCTGTGCTGGTGCAGGACATCGCGCAATCGGGCCTCTGAGCCGCAGCGCCCATGGTCTATTACCGCCCCCTCCCCCGCTCCGACTCCGTCCGCCCCGAAGGTGCGCTGCCCCTCGCGGGCGGCTGGCTCTGGTTCGACACGGTCGAGGAAATCCGCCGCGACACGCCAGCCAACCTGCCGGGCAAGCTCCTGCCCGCGCAGGATATTCCCGCCGAAGCGCTCGCCCGCCTCACTGCGCCGCGCGCCCCCATCTGCGGCCTCTCCTTCGACGCGCCCCGCCTCATGGGCATCCTCAACGTCACCCCCGACAGCTTCTCCGATGGCGGCGAGCATTTCGACCACGAGGTCGCCATCGCCCATGCGGAGGCAATGGCCGAACACGGCGCGGACATCATCGACATCGGCGGCGAATCCACCCGGCCCGGCGCGCAGGAAGTGCCCGTGGAAGAAGAGATCCGCCGCACCGCCCCGGTGATCGCCGCGATCCGCGCCAGAAGCGCCGTGCCGATCTCCATCGACACCCGCAAGGCCCCCGTGGCCCGCGCCGCGCATGAGGCCGGCGCCACCCTCGTCAACGACGTGGCGGGCTTCACCTTCGATCCCGCGCTGGCCCCCTTCTGCGCCGAGGCCGGCCTGCCCGTCTGCGTGATGCACGCACAGGGCACGCCCGAGATCATGCAGAAGGATCCCCGCTACGACAACGTGGCGCTCGACATCTACGATTACCTCTCCAACCGCGTCGAGGCGCTCGAGGCCCAGGGCATCCCTCGCGCCCAGATCATCGTCGACCCCGGCATCGGCTTCGGCAAGACGCTGGAGCACAACCTCACGCTCCTGCAGAACCTCTCGCTTTTTCATGGCCTTGGCTGCCCGGTGCTGCTCGGCGCCTCGCGCAAGCGCTTCATCGGCACCATCGGCGGCACCGAGGCCGCGCGCCACCGCGCGCCGGGCTCCATTGCCGTCGCGCTCGCGGGCGTCGCGCAGGGCGTGCAGATGCTCCGGGTGCATGACATGCGCGAGACGGCGGAGGCGCTCCGGCTCTGGCAGGCGGCCACGCTGGGCCAGATGCCCTGAGCCGCGCCATCGCCGACCCGTGGGGTGGCGACCTGCGGCACGAGATGGGCACTTTATCTCGCCACTTCCGCCGAACGCTCGAGCGGCGCGCAAGCGTCCATCAATCGCCGCCCCGTGGGGCGGGTCGGCGATGGCGCGGCGGGGCTGACGCCCCTTGGTTCCGCGCCCGTGGCGGCCTACCGCCCCCTTCGGAACATCCGGCTCAGGGGCCCCCACTGGCTCAAGGCCACCCCCGCGAGGATCAACCCCATCGCGAGGAAAAGCGAGGGCGGCAAAGCCTCCCCCAGCACCACCCCGCCGAAGATCACCGACCACACCGGAACCTGGTAATTCACCAGCCCCATGAAGACCGGCCCCGCATCGCGGATGATCGTCACCAGCAGGATCTGCGCCACCCCCGTCGGCAGGAGCCCGAGATAGAGCAGCGCCGCAAGGCTCATCCCCGGCACCTCGCCCGGCCAGCCTTCCATGTAAAGTGCCAGCGGCAGGGCGATCACGGCGGCCACCAGCAGCACCGCCGCCGAAAGCGCCAGCAGGTCCACTGCCGGGCAAAGCCGGGTGAAGATGCCGCCAACCGCATAGCAGCAGGCCGCGCCCACGCAGGCGAGCTTGGCAAGCCCCTCGAGGCTCTCGCCCGTCGAGGCGAAGGCCCCCGGCCCGATCAGCACCACCACGCCCAGGGTGCCAAGGCCAAAGCCCAGCACCCGGCGCCAGCCGATCCCCTCGCCCGGCACGAAGAGATAGGCCAGCGGCAGCACCAGAAGCGGCACAACCGCCATGCAGACCCCCGCGAAGCCCGAGGCCACCACCTGCAAGCCCCAGCCCAGAAGCGCAAAGGGCACCACGTTCGAAAAGAGCGCCATCGCCAGCACGAAGGCCCAGATGCGCCCCGCGAGCGGCCCCTTAACCTGTGGCAAACCATGCCCGCTGATCATCGTGAGGCTCACAAGGAACACCGCCCCCAGCCCCAGCCGCACCGCCACCACCGTAAACGGCCCCACGCCCTCCAGCGCCACCGAGACCGCCATGAAGGACGCCCCCCAGATCATCGCCAGCACCGCGATCCGCAGCCAGTTCACCGGCCTGATGTCAGTCATTGCGTCGCACCCCCGGAACGAAGCGCGGCGCGCCCGGTTGGCCTTCCTGATCCGAAACAGGAAGGAGTCCCAACATGGAATTTCCCATCGTCATAATCCTGATCGCCGTCACGCTTGGCGCCGTGCTCGTCTTTGCGCTGACAAGCAAGCGCAACGTCGAGAAACGCAAGCAGGATCCCGAGGCGCCGAAATCCACCCTCGCCCGCGACAAGGACAGCAAGGGCACGCCCGCCGATACCTGATGCCAGCCCGGCCCCGTCACAGCGGGGCCGGGCCGCTTGGGCGAGGCTCAGTTCTTCGCCTTGTCCACCATCTTGCCGGCGGAGATCCACGGCATCATGCCGCGCAGCTTGGCGCCCACTTCCTCGATCTGGTGCGCGTCGTTGTTGCGCCGGATCGCCTTGAACGAGGGCTGGCCCACCGCGCATTCGGTCATCCAGTCGCGCACGAACCGGCCCTGCTGAATGTCGTCGAGCACGGCCTTCATGCGCGCCTTGGTCTCGTCATAGGGCAGGATGCGCGGGCCGCTGACATATTCGCCGAATTCCGCGGTGTTGGAAATCGAGTAGTTCATGTTGGCGATGCCGCCCTCGTAGATCAGGTCCACGATCAGCTTCACCTCGTGGAGGCACTCGAAATAGGCCATCTCGGGCGCATAGCCCGCTTCCACCAGCGTCTCGAAGCCCATGCGGATAAGCTCCACCAGACCGCCGCAAAGCACCGCCTGCTCGCCGAAGAGGTCGGTCTCGCACTCTTCCTTGAAGTCGGTCTCGATGATGCCCGAGCGCCCGCCGCCGATGGCCGAGCAATAGCTGAGGCCGATCTCCAGCGCCTTGCCCGAGGCGTCGTTATGCACCGCCACGAGGCAGGGCACGCCGCCGCCCTTCACGTATTCGCCGCGCACCGTGTGGCCCGGGCCCTTGGGCGCCATCATGATCACGTCGATCGTGTCGGGCGCCTCGATCAGGCCGAAATGGATGTTGAGCCCATGGGCGAAGGCGATGGCCGCGCCGGGCTTGATGTGGTCCTTCACGTATTTGTTCCAGGTGTCGGCCTGCAGCTCGTCGGGCATGGTGAACATCATCAGGTCGCACCACGCGGCGGCCTCGGAGATCTCCATCACCTTCAGCCCCTCGCCCTCGGCCTTCGCCGCCGAAGCCGAGCCAGCCCGCAGCGCCACCACTACGTTCTTGGCGCCGCTGTCGCGCAGGTTCAGCGCATGGGCATGGCCCTGGCTGCCATAGCCGAGAATGGCCACTTTCTTGTCCTTGATCAGGTTGATATCGCAATCGCGATCGTAATAGACGCGCATCTTTCATTCTCCTTGCGGTGTCATGGGCGGGGTCATTGGCGGTGTCATGGTGCCATCCGTCCCGATAGGCCGCACAATCCCGCAAGCAGGCGAAATTATCCGGTCATTTTCACGTTTCTTTTCGGCATTCGCGTGATAATCATTCTCGAAATCTCGAATCATGCGGTTTTTCATGCTCGATGACACAGACAGGCGCATCCTGCGCCACTACCAGCACGACGCCGCCCAGCCGCTCGCCGAGCTGGCCGAGCGCGCCGGCGTCACGCAGGCCACCTGCACAAGGCGGCTCGAGCGGATGCGCGAAACCGGCGTCATCCGCGCCCGCCGCGCGGTGATCGATTGGCGCGCCTTGGGCTACGAGGTCGAAGTCAGCTTGCGCATCACCCTCGACAAGACCGAGCCGCGCGCCTTCGACGAGTTCACCGCCGCCGCCCGTGACGTGCCGGAAGTCGTTGAAATCCAGAGCTTTCTCGGCCGGGTCGATACCCGCCTCTCCGTCATCGCCCGCGATCTCGCCCATTACCAGGAGATCTACCGCAGTTCGATCCTCTCCCTGCCGCATATCGCCGATATCGAGGCGCTCATGCACGTGGCGCGCATCAAGACCGACGAGATCCTGCCGCTATGATCGAGCTCGACACGACAGATCGCAAGCTCCTGCGCCTCCTCGCCGAGGATGCCGGGCAGAGCGCCTCCGCGCTCGGGCGGCGCCTCGGCCTCTCCCAGCCCGCCACATGGCGGCGCATCAAGCGGCTCGAGGAGGCCGGCGCCATCAAGGGCCACCGGCTCGATCTCGATCTCGGGCGGCTGGGCTTCGGCGTCACCGTCTTCCTCGGCGTCAAGCTCGCCACCAAGGGCCGCGTCAGCATCGACGATTTCGAGCGCGCGGTCTCCGCCATCCCCGAGGTGCAGACGGTCGAGCATGTGCTGGGCCTCTACGATTACCGCCTGCGCGTCGTGGCCCGCGACATCTCCGATTTCGAGCGCGTGCTCCGGCGGCGGATCATGATGCTGCCGGGCGTGGGCAATGTCGAGGCCAACGTGCTCCTGAACGAAGAGCGCCGCCCCGGCCCCATCGGCTGAACGCCCCGATTTCTTGAAAAGAAATCGTTCCGAAATCTTCGAAAGATTTCGCGCCCTGTCGCAAACCGCGCGCTCGCTTGCGGCTTTTTGAGATGCCGTTTGCGCCGCCCTCTGCTAAGCCAGAGGCAAACCCCATCCGACCTCTGCGAGGAAACCGCCATGACCGCCCTGCTCGACCATATCGACCCCGACGGGTTGCTCGAATATTCCGTCGTCTTCACCGACCGTTCGCTCAACCACATGAGCCAGAGCTTTCAAGGCGTGATGCGGGATATCTCCTCCATGCTGAAGGAGGTCTATAACGCCCGGGCCGTGGCCCTCATCCCCGGCGGCGGCACCTACGCGATGGAGGCCGTGGCGCGCCAGTTCGGCTCGGATGCCCATGCGCTCATCGTCCGCAACGGCTGGTTCTCCTACCGCTGGAGCCAGATCTTCGACGCCGGGAAATTCACCACGGAGACCACCGTCTGCATGGCTCGCCAAACAGGCAATGGCGCGCAGGCCCCCTTCGCGCCCGCGCCCATCGAGGAGGTGGTGGCGAAGATCCGCGAGGCGAGGCCCGATGCCGTCTTCGCGCCCCATGTGGAAACTTCCGCCGGCATCATCCTGCCCGACGACTACATCACCCAACTGGCCGAGGCCGCCCACGAGGTGGGCGCGCTGATGGTGCTCGATTGCATCGCCTCGGGCTGCGCCTGGATCGACATGGAGGCAACCGGCGTCGACGTGCTCATCTCCGCGCCGCAAAAGGGCTGGTCGGCCTCGCCCTCCGCCGGGCTGGTGATGATGTCGGCCCGCGCGGTGGAGCGGCTGGAAAACACCGCCTCCTCGAGCTTCGCGGTGGATCTCAAGAAATGGCACCAGATCATGCAGGCCTATGAAAACGGCGGCCATGCCTACCACGCCACCATGCCCACCGATGCGCTCCGCGCCTTCCGCGACACGATGCTGGAGACGAAGGATTACGGCTTCGAGAAGCTCCGCGAGGCGCAATGGGCGCTCGGCAACGGTGTGCGCGCGATGCTGAAGGAGAAGGGCGTGACATCCGTCGCCGCCGAGGGCTACGGCGCGCCCGGCGTGGTGGTAAGCTACACCACCGACCCCGAGATCCAGAACGGCAAGAAATTCGCAGCCGAAGGCATGCAGATCGCCGCGGGCGTGCCCTTGGCCTGCGACGAGCCCGAGGGCTTCATGACCTTCCGCCTCGGCCTCTTCGGCCTCGACAAGCTCTATGACGTGGACGGCGCTTTGGCGCGGCTCAAGACGGTGATCGACAAGGTGCTCTGAGGCGCGGAGCCGCGCCGGAGACGACGCGCGCGGTGTCGGTTGAAACGGTCCGGCTCAGCGTTTTATGGCTCTCAAGCCCCTCCAACCTCCGGGCTGAGCGCTCATGTCCGCCAAAGAGACGCCGCGTGAGGGCGCGTCGTCTCTGGCGCGGCGGCCCTGCGGGCCTTGACCCCGCGCCGCGACAGCGCATCACCCCCGCGCGCCAAGCCCCATCTGCATCAGGGTCTTGCGCACCGGCGCCAGCGCGTAGATCGCGTTCAGCCCCATCGCGCGGGCATCCCGCAGGGGCTGGGCGCTCAGCATCGATGCGCGGTTGAGCACGTCGATCCCGGTCACCCGCGCCGCCACCTCCATGTGACGCCCGCGGTGATAGGTGTCGAGCATCGCCCGCTCGCCCAGCCGTTCGGGCGCGGCCTGCGCCAGCTCCAGCAGCACGCGGATATCGGCGAGCGACATGTTCAGCCCCTGCGCGCCGATGGGCGGCACCACATGCGCGGCCTCCGCCACCAGCGCCACCCGCTCGCCCGCCATCCGCTCGGCCACCTGGCTGATGATCGGCCAGATCGTGCGGCGCGAGGCCAGCGTGAGCGGCCCGAAGAGCAGGCAGGAGCGCGCGTTCATCGCCTCCTCGAACTCGGCCTGCGGCAGCCCGGCGAGGCGCATGGCCTCCGGCCCCTCCTCCATCCAGACGATGGCCGAGGAGGGCCGGCCCTCGTAATCGGGCAGCGGCACCAGCGTGAAAGGCCCGCCGGAGCGGTGGATCTCGGTGGAGACATTGCCATGCGGGATCGGGTGCGTCACCGCGAAGGCCAGCGCCTTCTGCCCGTAGCGCGTTGTTTTCACGGGGATACCTGCGGCCTCGCGCACCGGCGAGTTGCGCCCGTCCGCCGCGATCACCAGCCGCGCGCGCAGCCGCGCGCCATCCGAGAGCCCCACCCGCGCCTCGCTCTCGCGGGTAAAGACCGAGGCCACGCCCACGCCGGGCCGGAAATCGACGCTGTCGAGCCCCTCGAGCCGCGCCACCATCTCGCGGCGCAGGAGCCAGTTGGGCAGGTTCCACCCGAAGGGCTTCTCGGAGATGTCGCTCGCGTCGAACTCGCGCACCACGCGCGGCTCGGCCACCTCGCCGCCCGCATCGACGATCCGCATCACCTGCAACGGCTCGGCATGGGGGGCAAGCCGCTCCCAGAGGCCCGCCTGCTCGAGAAGTGCCTGCGCGGGCTGCAGGAAGGCGGTGGTGCGCAGATCGGAGCCCTCGGCGTCACGCTCGGTGATGGGCGCCGCCGGATCGGCGCAGATCACCCGAAAGCCGGCCTGCCCGAAGATGCAGGCGGCGGCGAGCCCTGCCACGCCGCCACCCGAGATCACGATATCTGTCTGTTCCGCGCTCAACGGCCTCTCCCGAAGCTTACCCCCATGCCAGACGGATGAGTACAACCATCATGCAGGGCACGGCAAGCAGCGCCGGGATGAAAAGCCCCGGAATGCCCCATGTGACCACGCTGGCGGCCCAGAGGCCCACAACAAGCAGAAGCACCGCGTAGACGGGCCAGAGCCGCGGCTCGGTTGCGGGTTCGGCAACGGCTGCGGCCGGCGCGGTTTCGGAGGTGTGAGTGATGGCGGTCTGCTGGTCGAACGGCATGATTTTCCCTGTGATTGCGCTGTTTCCACCCTGGGATATAGGCCTCGACCGCGCCGCAGGGAGGCGCTCCCGCCTGCGCATTTCGCCGCAGGGCCGCCCGCCCTCAGAGCAGCCGGGCGAGAAAGCCGCTCAGATCGTCGGTATGGTGATGGATGTGCTCGGCCTCATGGGGCTCGGGCGCCACATGCACCGTGCGCATCCCCATCGCGTGCGGCTCGGCGAGGTTGCGCGCATCGTCCTCGAACATCGCCGCCGCTGCCGGCTTCAGCCCATCGGCTGCGAAGACCGTCTCGAAGGCCGCGCGGTCTGGCTTGGGGTGAAAGCCCGCATGTTCCACGCCGTAGATCGCATCGAAGAGCCCCTCGAGCCCGCGCTTGGCCACCACCCGTTCGGCATAGGGCGCGCAGCCGTTGGTATATACGATCTTGCGCCCCGGCAGCGCCCGAATGCGCGCAGCGAGCTCTGCATCGGCTTCGAGGTGATCGAGCGAGATATCGTGCACCTCGATCAGATACGGCCCCGGGTCGACATCGTGAAGCCGCATGAGCCCCGCGAGCGTGGTGCCGTGCTCCTTCCAGTAGAGCCGGCGCAGCCGGTCGGCCTCGGCGCGCGACACACCGAGCGCCTCCATCACGAAGGCGGTCATCTTCACCTCCACCTGATCGAAGAGGCGCGCCTCGGGCGGGTAGAGCGTGTTGTCGAGATCGAACACCCAGGTGTCGACATGGCTGAAGAACGGCTTCGGCATGAGCGGCAAGCTAGTGCGGCGGGCCGCCCGCGGCAATGCAAAGACTTGTGCGCGGCGGCTTCGCGCGGATAGGGTCATGCAACCGTCACACACCGCGACAGGGGCCATGCCATGAAAGACGCCTACACGCTGATCCTCGAGGCGATCGACACCGGCGATTACAAGCCGGGCGACAGGCTGGTGGAGAGCGATCTGGCCGAACGGTTCGGCGTGTCGCGCACGCCCATCCGCGAGGCGCTGCAGCGGCTCGAGACGCAATCGCTGCTCACCCGCGACGGCCGCAGCCTGATCGTCTCCTCGCTCGATCACAACCAGCTGGCCGAGCTCTACGTGGTGCGCGCCGAGCTCGAAGGTCTGGCCGCGAGCCTTGCCGCGCGCCACGCCACGCAGGAGGAGGTGCGGGTGCTGCGCGACATGGTCGAGGCCGACCGCAAGCTGATCGGCGATCCGAAGGCGATGGCCCGCGCCAACCGGCGCTTTCACAAGCAGATCCACCTCGCCTCGCACAACCGCTTCCTTGTGCAGCAGCTCGACCTCGTGCACCGCTCGATGGCGCTGATGGCCACCACGTCGCTGGCGGCCGCGGGGCGCGACACCGATGCGCTGGCCGAGCACGATGCCATCGTGAGCGCCATCGAGACGGGCGATTGCGACAAGGCCGGCGAGGCGCTCCGGGCGCATATCTCCAAGGCCTTCGTCACCCGGCTGAAGCTCGACTCGGGCGAGGTGGCGAGCACCGTCTAGCCGCACTCTCTAGCTGCGGGGCGCCGGCCCCTCGCCCTGGGGTGGCGCATGCACATGCACCGGCAGGTGCAGGTGCCGGAGCGAGCGGCGCACTTGCCGGTGCACAAGCGAATGGCCGTGGTGGGTCTTGTCCCAGAAGAAGGGTTTCAGCACCAGCTCGTAGAGCGCCTTGTAGGCCGCCACCGTGCCGAGCGGGGTGTAGAAATGCATCGTCGGCGTCCAGAGCAGGAGGTGGCGGTGGCGCGGGCCGCTCACGGCGCTCGCATAGATCACGAGGTTGATCACCTCGATCGCCACGAAGACGGAGCCCAGCACCAGCATCACCGCCGGCGAGACCACCGGATCGAGCGGATGCGGCAGCCCGAAGAGCACCAGCCAGAAAGACCAGAGCACCGGCGCGAGGAAGAATTGCGAGAGCGCCGTGACGAAATGCGCCTGGAATCCGAGAAACTTCCAGGGGCCGAGTTGCCGCCAGAGCAGCCCGGGCCGGCGCATATGCACGAGATAGGTGGTCATGTAGCCCTTGAGCCAGCGCGAGCGCTGCCGGATCCACGGCCAGGGCAGGCAATTGGCCTCCTCGTGGGTGACCGTGCGCAGCATCTGTGTGCGATAACCGTGGCGCGCGAGCCGAAAGCCCAGATCGGCATCCTCGGTCACGTTATGCGCATCCCATCCGCCCAGCTCCTCGAGCGCCGCGCGGCGAAAATAGAGCGAGGTGCCGCCGAGCGGGATGGCGAAGCCCAGATGCGCCATGCCCGGCAGCACCAGCCGGAACCACGCGGCATATTCGATGGTAAAGCAGCGGGCGAGCCAGTTTTGCCGGGGGTTGTAATAGTCGAGCACGCCCTGCAGGCACACGACATCGGGCGGCACGGTCTGGAAATGGCGGGCGACCTGCGTGATCTGATCGGGGTCGGGCGCATCCTCGGCATCGAAGATGCCCACGATGTCGCCCTCGCAGAAATCGAGCGCGTAGTTCATCGCGCGCGGCTTGGTGCGCGGCTGCCCGTCGGGCACCACCACGGGCCGGATCCAGCTTGGCAGGTCGATCGAGGCCAGCGTCCGGCGGGTGGTTTCATCTTCCTCCTCGAGCACGAGGATCACGTCGAGCAGGCATTTGGGATAGGTCAGGCGGCTGAGCCGCGTGACCAGCGCGTGCAGGATCTCCGTTTCGCGGAAGAGCGGCACCAGCACCGAGACCTTGGGCAGCGGCTCGGCCACGCCGTGGTGAAACACATGCGCTTCCTCGGGCTCGATCAGCCGGTGCGAGATGAAGGCCGCCGTCTTGAAGAAGGAGGCGATGACGAGCGTCACCACCGCCCAGAGCGCGACGATCTCGAAGACGAGCCGGGGAAAGACCAGCGTGAAAAGCAGGCCAGACGCCACCAGCGCAAGGATCGCCCCCAGCCGCAGGCCCTTTCGGCGGCCCCATGTGCGGCAGCTCTCGATATCGGGCACACGGGTCACCATCGCGCGGGTGAGCACCGGGCGATGCAGTTGCGCCACCCGCTCCTGCACCGCCTCGCGCTTGGCCCAGAGCACCCGCGCCTCCCAAAGCACCGCCGGCAGGTGCGGCAGGATGGCCGCGCGCCCCTCGGGCTCGGCGCAAACCAGCGCCGGGTAGCCGTCACGATCCACCACCGGCAGAACCGCGTGGCGCAGAAGCAGCGCCGGGTCCGTCTTCACCGCGAAGGGCTGCAGCGAGATCAGGTCGGTCGAGGTGACCTGGCGCGACTTGAAGGCGCGCGCATGGGCGGCCAGCACATCCGATTGCGTGGCCAGCCCCTCAGAGACCAGAACCCTGTCGAGCGAGGTGTCGCATTGCGCCTGCACCAGCCGCGCAAGCGCGGCATCGGCCTCGGTGAGCGCGCCGCGCCGCACGAGGTCGGCATCGAGCGCCGCGCCGGGCAGGCCAGCGCCGCCGACAATACCAGATCCGGGCAGCCCCAGCTGGCGCAACTCGCTGATTCCCATAGCGGCATCCTCAATACAGCCCCGCCCGAGGATGCGGCGATCCCGGTTAACAGAGTGTAAAGAGAAACTGACAGGCGAGCGGGTTTGCCGCGGTTACACCGCCATCGAGGCCGCAAACCTTTCGAACAGGTAGAAGCTGTCCTGCGGGCCGGGGCTGGCCTCGGGGTGGTGCTGCACCGAGAACACCGGGCGGTCGGCCATGCGGATCCCGCAATTCGAGCCGTCGAAGAGCGAGACATGGGTTTCCACCACGCCCTCGGGCAGGGTCTGGCTGTCGACCGCGAAGCCGTGGTTCATCGAGGTGATCTCCACCTTGCCGGTCTCGATCTCCTTCACCGGGTGGTTCGCCCCGTGATGGCCGTGGTTCATCTTCACCGTCTTGGCCCCGAGCGCCAAGGCCAGCATCTGGTGGCCGAGGCAGATGCCGAAGATCGGCAGGCCCTTCTCCAGCACGCCCCGGATCATCGGCACGGCATAGGCGCCGGTGGCCGCAGGGTCGCCCGGGCCGTTGGAAAGGAACACGCCATCGGGGTTCTGCGCCAGCACGTCCTCGGCGGTCGAGGTGGCGGGCATCACCGTCACCTCGCAGCCCGCGCTCGCAAGGCAGCGCAGGATGTTGCGCTTGGCGCCATAGTCGATCGCCACCACCTTGTGGCGCGCCTCGGTCTGGCGCTGGTAGCCCACGGGCCAGGCCCAGCGCATCTCGTCCCAGCGGTAGGATTGCGCGCAGGTCACGCCCTTGGCGAGGTCCATCCCCTCGAGCCCGGCGAAGCCCCGCGCGCGCTTCACCATCGCGGCCACGTCGAAATTGCCCTCCGGGTCATGCGCCAGCGCCACATGCGGCGCGCCCTGCTGGCGGATCGCCCGCGTCAGGCGCCGCGTGTCGATCCCGCCGATGGCCACCCGGCCGCGCTTTTCCAGCCAGTCGGCCAGCCGCTCGGTGGCGCGCCAGTTGCTGGGCTCGGTCGGGTCCCATTTCACCACCATGCCCTCGGCCACCGGATCGGCGGTTTCGTCATCCTCGGGGTTCACGCCCACATTGCCCACATGCGGGAAGGTGAAGGTGACGACCTGCCCGGCATAGGAAGGGTCCGTCATGATTTCCTGGTAGCCGGTCATCGCGGTGTTGAAGCACAGTTCCGCCGTCACCTCGCCCACCGCGCCGAAGCCCTTGCCGTAGAAAAGAGAGCCATCCGCAAGGGCAAGGCAGGCGGTCGGGCGCTTTGCAGACGAGGCGGGCATGGCGAGATTCTCCGGGGTGCAAATTGGCGCGAACCTAGGGGTGTCGCCCCCGGGGGTCAAGCCGCAAGCGGCGCCCGCTTCCGTTGCGTCCGCATGGTTGCCACCCGGCAGGGATTGCTCTATTTTTCATGGTTTGCAACTGGGGTCAGCAGGACAACGCCACGATGGGATTGCGAGAGCAGGTCAATACAGCGCTGAAACAGGCGATGAAGGACAAGGACAAGGAGCGCCTGACCACCTTGCGGCTGATCAACGCCGCCATCAAGGATCAGGATATCGCCCTGCGCGGCGGCGACGAGGGCAAGCAGCTCGAAGAGGCCGATATTCTCGCCATCCTCGGCAAGATGACCAAGCAGCGGCAGGAAAGCGTGCGCGCCTATGAAGAGGGCGGCCGGCTCGACCTCGCCGAGCGCGAACAGAAGGAAATCGAGATCATCGCCGAGTTCCTGCCCCGCCAGCTCGACAAGGCCGAGGTGGATGCCGCCATAGACAAGGCGATCAAGGAAACCGGCGCCAGCTCGATCCGCGACATGGGCAAGATCATGGGGCGGCTCAAGGAGCAATATACCGGCCAGATGGATTTCGGCGCGGTCGGCCCTGCGGTGAAGACGAAGCTCGGCTGACGCCGCTCAGCCGAACGGCACCGATTGCCCGACCCTGAGCAACGCCTCCGAAAGCTCGCAGAAGAGCGCCTTGCGCTCGTCCTCCGAAAGGAAGGCGCCGATCTCCACCTCGCGGCCCTTGCCCTTCAGCGTCACGTAATTGGGCACCGGCCCACCGGTTGCGTGCAGATGCGCCTCGGCCCAGTAGCTCTGGCACTCCCACTCCTTCACCCCGCCGCGCGGATCGGTGCGCGTGAGATGCACCTCCTCGGGGCTGATGGTGAGCTCCTCGGTCAGCGTGCCGTCGCGGTAGGAGCGCTCGAGCGCAAACCACACCCCGCCCACGGCCAAGAGCAGGAAGGGCAGCAAGCCCCACAGCACCACCGTGCCCAAAAGCGGGTAGAGCGGGATGGTGATGAGCGTGAAGGTCACAAGGATGAAACCCGCGAATCCCTTGCGCGGCAACGAACTGTGCGGCCAGAGCCGCAGCCGTCTGACCGGGCCGGAAGGCGCTTTCGACTCTGACCATTCGTAAGGCATGGGCGTATCTTAGCGCGCTTTCCGGCAAGGAAAAGAGCGGAGATCCCGCCCTCTCACACGGTCGCCGCGTTCAGCTTTCCATCCAGATGGTAACCGGCCCGTCATTGACCAGCTCCACCTTCATGTCGGCCCCGAAACGGCCTGTCTCCACCGGCACGCCCTCGGCCGCCAGCGCCTCGGCGAAAACCCCGTAGAGCCGCTCGCCCTCCGCCGGCGGCGCCGCCGAGGAGAAGCCCGGGCGGTTGCCCCGCGAGGTGTCGGCGGCGAGCGTGAACTGGCTCACCACCAGCGCGCCCCCGCCGATGTCACGCAGCGCGCGGTTCATCTTGCCCGCCTCGTCGGCGAAGATACGCAGCTTGGCAACCTTCGCGGCCAGCGCACGCGCCTCCGCCTCGTCATCGCCCTGCATCGCGCAGACCAGCACCAGCAGCCCCGGCCCAGTCTCCCCGATCACCTCGCCCTCGACGCGTACCCGCGCATGGGCCACCCGCTGCAGCAATGCCCGCATTCCGTCTCTCCCCTTTCCGGGCAGACTGGGCAGGCCCGCCGCGAAACGCAACCCGCTTTGCTCGGTCGGGCGCCGGTGCTATGCCAGCCTCATGCCCGACCGTAATTTCGTTCCCCGAGGCGCTGCCAGTTTCCGCGTGGCCTATGACGGCCCCCCGCGCGACTATTACTTCCTCCTGCTGCCCAATCTCACGCTCCTCGCCTTCACCTCCGCGCTCGAGCCGCTGCGCGTGGCCAACCAGGTGAGCGGGCAGGAGCTCTACCGCTGGTACGTGATGACGGTGAACGACGCGCCCGTCACTTGTTCCTGCGGGGTCTGCATCACGCCCGACACTCCCCTCACCGACCTGCCGCGCGGGGCCGCAGGCTTTATCTGCTCCGGCATCGAGCCGCTCGAAAGCCTGCCCAGGCCCACCGTGCCGTGGATCTCACGGCAGCGCGCGCATGGCGCGCAGGTGGGCGGCATCTGCACCGGCGCCTTCGCGCTGGCGCGCGCCGGGCTGCTCTCGGGGCGCCGCTTCACGCTCCACTGGGAGAACCAGCCCGCCTTCCGCGAAACCTTTCCCGAGCTCGAGCCTTCGGGCAATTTCTACGAAAACGACCGCGGCCTGATGACCTGTGGCGGTGGCAGCGCCGCCACCGACAAGATGCTGGGCATCATCGAGCGCGACCACGGCGCGGCGCTCGCCACGATCGTGGCCGACATGTGCCTCCATGCACGCGCCATCTCCGCCACCACGCCGCAGCGCTCGGCGCCGGGCTCCGCCATCGGCTCGCGCAACCCGCGGCTCATCGCCGCGATGGATTTCATGAACGCCCATATCGAAGAGGCTCTGGAGATGGGCGAGGTGGCCACCCATGTGGGCCTCTCGCGCCGCCAGCTCGAGAGGCTCTTCCGCCGCTACCTCTCCACCACGCCCGCACAGCTGCATCTCGACCTGCGGGTGAGCCGCGCCCATGCGCTGCTGAACGAAACCAACATGACCGTGGCCGAGATCGCCGCCGCCACCGGATTCGCCAGCTCCTCGCAGCTCGCCCAGCAGTTCCGCAAGCGCCACGGCACCTCGCCCTCGGCCTATCGGCGCCGCTGGGACGGGGCCCAACGCGGCTGATCAGCGCGCGGGCGGCTTGCGCTTGCGCCTGGGCGGGGGCCGCTTGCCGGGTTTGGGCTCGGGCGTCTCCTCCTTCAGCCCGAGCTGGTCGCGCAGCACGCGCGGGCGCACTTCCTCCACCGCGCCGGGCTTGAGCTGCCCGAGCTGGAAGGGGCCGTAGGAGACGCGGATCAGCCGGTTCACCTGCAGCCCCACCGCCTCCATCGCGCGGCGGATCTCGCGGTTCTTGCCCTCGCGGATCGCCACCGTGGCCCAGGCATTGGCTCCCTGCTGGCGGTCGAGCGTCACCGTCATCGGCTGAAACCGCTCGCCGTCGAGCACCAGCCCCTTGCGCAGCGGCTCGAAGGTCGCATCCTGCGGCCGGCCCTTGATGCGCACCCGGTAGCGCCGCATCCAGCCCGTCGAGGGCAGCTCCAGCCGCCGCTTGACGCCGCCATCGTTGGTGAGCAGCAACAGGCCTTCCGAGTTGATGTCGAGCCGGCCCACGCTCATCACCCGCGGCAGATCGTCGGGCAGCGCATCGAAGATGGTGCGGCGGCCCTGTTCGTCCTTCGTGGTGGTCACGAGGCCCGTGGGCTTGTGATAGAGCCAGAGCCGCGGCGGCTCGGGCGCATCGAGCGCCACGCCATCCACGGCGATCCGGTCGGCCCCGGTCACGTTGAGCGCCGCACGGTCGATCACCGCGCCGTTCACCGTCACCCGGCCGGCCTCGATCAGGCGCTCCGCCTCCCGGCGGCTCGCACGGCCCGCGCGGGCGATGACCTTGGCGATGGCGGCGGCGCAGATCGGGCAGGGTTCGAGCGTGACGTAGAGGCTGTGGCCGGGCAGGCGCTCGGAGCGGGCCTCTGCGCAGGCTTGCCGGATGGCGAGGATCTCGGCATGGG
>JAVKDQ010000111.1:0-11359 GCA_040222155.1 Roseovarius sp. | reverse complement strand
GCCCTGGAAGGCGACCGTGTAGGCGCGCGCGGCCATGCGGCTCTCCGGGTTGTTCTGACTGCCCAGCAACCTGCGGCCGAATTTCTTTAAGAATGGTTAACGGCGCAAGGGAGGGGGCGCTGCCCCCCGGCTCCCTGCGGTCGCCTCCCCCGGAGGTATTTGGGCCAAGAAGAAGCCGGGGGCAGCTGGCCCGGGCCCGGCCCGGCTCAGCCGGGGAAGGGCCAGGGGGAGGTGGGCAGGCCCATGTCGTAGGGGACGGGATCGTAGGAGACGGTGAGGCCCTCGGCGCGCCATTGGCGGAAGGCGGGATCTGTCAGGCAGGTTTCGACATAGGCGGCGGCGGTCTCGGAGACCGGCAGGCCGTAGCCGGCGATGCGGGCGGCGACGGGGGTGTAGAAGACATCGGCAAGGGAGTAGCGGCCGAAGAGCCACGGGCCTGCCGCGCCGTGGCGGGCGCGGGCGAGGGACCAGAGCTCTTCGATGCGGGCGAGATCGGCGCGCACCGTGTCGGAGGGGGTGAAGCCCTCGACCCGGTGGAGGAGCTGCATGGGGCAGGCCGAGCGCAGGGCGGTGAAGCCCGAATGCATCTCGGCCACGAGCCAGCGGGCCAGCGCGCGGGCGGCGGGGTCTTCCGGCCAGAGCCCGGCTTGCGGGTGGCGTTCGGCGAGGGTTTCGGCCATGGCGAGGCTGTCGCCCACCACGATGCCGGCGGCGTCGCGCATCACCGGGACGAGGCGGGCGGGGGCGAGCGGGGCCAGATCCTCGGCCATGGTGCCGGTGTAGAGGCCGACCATGCGGGGGCGGCAGGGCAGCCCGAATTTCTCGAACATGAGCCAGCCGCGGAGGGACCAGCTGGAGAAGGCGCGATCGCCGATGAAGAGGTCATATGTCATGGCGGGGAGATTACGCCGGGGCGGGGGCCGCGGAGAAACGCCATTTTGTGGGATGGGGCATCAGGGATGGTGATTGATCCGCGCCGCGTGCCAGCCGGTGTCGCGGTAATGCAGCTCGGTCACCGAGAGGTTCTCGATGCGGTGGGCGAAGGCCTCGGTGGCGGGGATGCGGAGCGCCTGCTGCACCTGCGTGAGGATGGCGCCCATATGGGCCACGGCGATGATATCCTGCCCCGGATGGGCGGCGCGGGTGCGGGCGATGGCGCGGTCGATGCGGGCCGTGACCTCGTGCCAGCTTTCGCCGCCCTCGGGGCGGATGTCGCCGGGGGTGTCCCAGAAGGCCATCAGGTGCTGCTGGTCGGGGATCGCATCGAAGGGCTGAAGCTCCCACGCGCCGAAATGGATCTCGCGCAGGTCGGGATCGTTGGGCAGGCGGAGGCGGGCGCCGGCGATGGCATCGGCGGTGGCGGAGGCGCGGATGAGAACCGACGAGATCACCACGGCCTCTTGCGGGAGATGGGCCGAGAGCCGGGCGAGGCGGGCGGTGTCGCTCAGATCGGCGGGCAGATCGGACCAGCCGACCATGGTTTTGGCGTGTGTCGGCCCGTGGCGGACCCAGAAGACGCGGCTCATGGCAGCGCGCCCTCGATCTCTCCCTTGAGCACCTGCGGGAGCCCAGCGATGACGTTGACCACCAGCCCGGCCTTGGCGGCGAGCTTCTGGTTGAGGCGGCCTTGCGCCTCGCGGAAGCGGCGGGCGAGCGCGTTTTCGGGCACCACCGAGAGCCCGACCTCGTTGGAGACGATCACCACCGGGGCGGCGCAGAGCGCGAGCCCGGCCATGAGCCCGGCCTCGGCCTCTTCGAGATCCATCTCGGCCAGCATCACGTTGGAGAGCCACATGGTGGCGCAATCGAGCAGCACGGCGCTGTCGCCGCTGATGGCCGCGAGGGTGCGGCCCACGTCGAGCGGCTCTTCAATGGTGCGCCAGCCCTGACCGCGCAGGCGCTGGTGGCGGGCGACCTTCTCGCGCATCTCGTCATCATGGGCCTCGGCCGTGGCGAGGTAGACGAGGGGCCGGCCGGTGCGGCTGACAAGGCTTTCGGCGAAGGCGGATTTGCCGGAGGCGGCGCCGCCCAGCACGAGGCTCGTTCCACGCAGCATCAAAGATGTATCCCGAATTAATGATCCGTTTCGATCTTGCCTGCGTAACACCTGCAGTGAACCGACAAAAGAGCGGAGAGACCGATCACGCGCCTCAGGTCGCCGCGCCACAGGGGGAATGAAATGCCGTTGGACGGATACCAGCCGAACGACATGTCCCGGACCGCGATGAAAGCGGAGCTGCTGGACGCAGAAACGGAACTCAAGCTGGCCTATGCGTGGCGCGACGAGCGCGACGAGCAGGCGCTGCACAGGCTGATCACGGCCTACATGCGGCTCGCGATTTCCATGGCCGCGAAATACAAGCGCTACGGTGCGCCTATGAACGACCTCATCCAGGAGGCGGGGCTGGGCCTGATGAAGGCCGCCGACAAGTTCGACCCCGACCGGGGGGTGCGGTTCTCGACCTACGCGGTGTGGTGGATCAAGGCCTCGATCCAGGATTACGTGATGCGCAACTGGTCGATGGTGCGCACGGGCTCGACCTCTTCGCAGAAATCGCTCTTCTTCAACATGCGCCGGGTTCAGGCTCGGATCGAGCGCGAGGCGATGGCGCGGGGCGAGGAGCTTGATGGGCACCAGCTGCGCGAGATGATCGCGCATGAGGTGGGTGTGCCGCTGCGCGACGTGGAGATGATGGAGGGCCGGCTTTCGGGCACGGATTTCTCGCTCAACGCCACGCAATCGACCGAGGAAGAGGGCCGCGAGTGGATCGAGACGATCGAGGACGAGGGCCCGCGCGGCGACGAGCTGGTGGAGCAGGGGCATGACCTTGGCGCCCTGCGCAACTGGCTGGGCGACGCGATGGCGCGGCTCAATGACCGCGAGCGCTTCATCGTCACCGAGCGCAAATTGCGCGACGAGCCGCGCACGCTGGAGAGCCTTGGTGACGAGCTGAGCCTCTCGAAGGAGCGGGTGCGGCAGCTCGAGGCCGCGGCCTTCCAGAAAATGCGGAAACATCTTGAACGCCACGGCGCGGAGGTTCAAAACCTGCTCTCATGAGAGGGAAGGTTTGGGCTGCGGCCATTCTTTGCGCGGGTCTGGGCGGTGCCGCCGCCGCGCAGGACATCACCGTGATCGGCGAGGTGCATGACAACCCCGCCCATCACGCGGCGCAGGCGCGGATCGTGGCCGGGATGGCCCCGCGCGCGCTTGTCTTCGAGATGCTGACCCCGGAGCAGGCCGGGCGTGTGGCGGATGAGACGCCGCGCGAGGCGGCGGTTCTGGAAGAGCTCTTCGGCTGGGCCGAGAGCGGCTGGCCGGCGTTCTCGCTCTATTTCCCGATCATCGAAGCGGCGCCGGAGGCGCGTATCTACGGCGCGGGGGTGACCCGGGCGCAGGCGCGCGAGGCGATGGAGGCCAATGCGGCGGGCGGCGGTGTGTTGCCCGAGGAGGAGCTGCGGCTTTTCGGCCTCGATGCGCCCCTGCCCGAGGATGAGCAGGCCGCCCGGGAGGCGTTGCAGATGGCCGCGCATTGCGATGCGCTGCCCGAGGAGATGCTGCCGGGGATGGTGCGCATCCAGCGGCTGCGCGACGCGATGCTGGCCCATGCGGCGCTGGAGGCGCTCGAGGAGACGGGCGGGCCGGTGGCGGTGATCACCGGCAATGGCCACGCGCGGATGGATTGGGGGATGCCGGCGCTCGTGGCGCGCGCGGCGCCGGAGGTGGCGCTGCGGGTGATCGGGCAGACGGAAGAGGGCGTGCCCCTGCCGGGCGGCTTCGACGAGGTGCTCTCGGCGCCTGCGGCGGAGCGGGAAGACCCTTGCGCGGCGTTTCGGTGACATAAGGCGCGGAATGAAGGCCCGCAGGGCCGCCGCGCCACGCCCGGCGCGCGCCGGCCTTGGCGCGGCTCCGCGCACGGGTGGCCTTGTAACGGGGCGGGGCGGGGCCTAGTCTCTGGGCAATTCTGGCCCGGAGACGCGCGCAAATGCTGGCAGGCAAACGCATTCTTCTGATCATCGGCGGCGGCATCGCGGCCTACAAGGCGCTCGACCTGATCCGTCGGCTGAAGGAGCGCGGCGCTTCGGTGACGCCGGTGCTGACGCGGGCGGGGGAGGAGTTCGTGACGCCACTCTCGGTGTCGGCGCTGGCGGGGCAGAAGGTGTTTCGCGACCTCTTCGACCTGACCGACGAGGCGGAGATGGGGCATATCGAGCTCTCGCGCAGCGCCGACCTGATCGTGGTGGCGCCGGCCACTGCCGACCTGATGGCGAAGATGGCGGGCGGCTTCGCGGGCGATCTGGCCTCGACGCTGCTTCTGGCCACCGACACGCCGGTGCTGCTCGCGCCCGCGATGAACGTGCGGATGTGGGAGCATGCGGCCACGCAGCGCAATATCGAGACGCTGAAGGGCGACGGGATTGTCATGGTCGGGCCCAACGAGGGCGATATGGCCTGCGGCGAGTTCGGCCCCGGACGGATGGCGGAGCCGATGGAGATCGTCGCGGCGGTGGAGGCGCGGCTGGGCGACGGGCCCCTGAAGGGGCGCCGCGTGCTGGTGACCTCGGGGCCCACGCATGAGCCCATCGACCCGGTGCGCTACATCGCCAACCGCTCCTCGGGGGCGCAGGGAACGGCGATTGCGCGGGCCCTGGCGGCTTTGGGCGCGGAGGTGGTTTTCGTGACCGGCCCTGCGGATGTGGCGCCGCCCGAGGGGGTGGAGGTGGTGCGCGTGAGTTCGGCGCGGGAGATGCTCGCGGCGGTCGAGGCGGCCTTGCCCGCCGATGCGGCGGTGTTTGCCGCGGCCGTGGCCGACTGGCGGGTGAAGAGCGCGTCGGAGATCAAGATGAAGAAGGTGCAGGGCGCGCTGCCGGTGCTCGAATTCGAGGAGAACCCGGATATTCTGGCCACGGTCTCGGCGCGGAAGGAGGCCCGCCCGGGGCTGGTGGTGGGCTTTGCCGCCGAGACGAATGACGTGGTGGAGAACGCGACCGCCAAGCGCGACCGCAAGGGCTGCGACTGGATCGTGGCCAACGATGTGAGCGCGGCCACCGGCATCATGGGCGGCACGGAGAACGCGGTGACGCTGATCTCGGCTGATGGCGCCGAGGAATGGCCGCGCATGGGCAAGGCCGAGGTGGCGGCGCGGCTGGCGGCGAAGATCGCGGCGGCTTTGGGGTAAGAGATTTCCTGCGCTCCGCGCGGGAGTATTTCTGGAAAGATGAAAGTGCGGGCATGGTGGTGATCCGGTTTACGTGGGACGAGGGGGCGGATGAGAGCCTTGGCCTGCCGCGCTACGAGAGCGACGGCGCGGCGGGGGCGGACCTGCGCGCGAATTTCGCCGACCGGGGCGGTGTGGAGCTTGCGCCGGGCGCGCGGGCGCTGGTGCCCACGGGGCTGCGGCTGGCGATACCGCCGGGCTACGAGGTGCAGGTGCGGCCGCGCTCGGGGCTGGCGCTGAAGCACGGGGTGACGCTCGCCAACAGCCCGGGCACGATCGACAGCGATTATCGCGGGCCGCTGGGGGTGATCCTGCTCAATGCGGGGGCCGAGGCCTTTGCCGTGGAGCACGGGATGCGGATTGCGCAGATGGTGGTGGCGCCGGTGGTGCAGGCGCGGTTCGAGCTTGCCGAGGCGCTGGATGAAACCGCGCGGGGCGATGGCGGCTTCGGCTCGACGGGTGCGGGCTGATGCTGCTGGTTCTCGCGATGGCTGCCGTGCTCTGGGGCGTGGGCATGGCGATGGGCGCGCCGCACCGGCTGCGCTGGGGCATGATCGGGATGCTCTGGGCGGGGGTGGTGCTCTTGCATCTCATCCTGCCCGACGGCCACCCGCTGCGGATGGCCACCGGCGAAAGCGCGGCGCTCTGGCTCATGGTCGGCGGGTTTGCCGCGCTGGTGCTGGCCTATCGCTGGGGGTTGCGGAAGCTCAGGGCGCGCGCCGGGGGCGAGGCCGGGGAGGCGGCGGGCAAGCCCGGGCGGTTCACCGAGGCCGAGCTCGACCGCTACGCGCGCCATATCGTGCTGCGCGAGATCGGCGGGCCGGGGCAGAAGGCGCTGAAGGAGGCGAAGGTGCTGGTGATCGGGGCGGGGGGGCTCGGCTCGCCCGCGCTGCTCTATCTTGCGGCGGGCGGCGTGGGCACGATCGGCGTGATCGACGGCGACGTGGTGGAGAACTCCAACCTCCAGCGGCAGGTCTTGCACCGCGATGCCGATATCGGGCGGCCCAAGGCGCATTCGGCCGCCGATGCGATGGTGGCGCAGAACCCCGCCGTGGTGGTGCGGCCCTATCACCGGCGGCTGACGGAGGAGATCGCCGAGGCGCTCTTTGCCGAATATGACGTGATCCTCGACGGGACGGACAATTTCGAGACGCGCTACCTGTCGAACCGCGCCGCCCATGCCACGGGCAAGCCGCTGGTGTCAGGCGCGCTGGCGCAGTGGGAGGGGCAGTTGAGCGTGTTCGAAACAGTGAAGGGCACGCCCTGCTATCAATGCATCTTTCCCGAGGAGCCGCCGGCGGGGCTCGCGCCCTCCTGTGCGGACGCGGGCGTGCTGGGGCCGCTGCCGGGCGTGGTGGGGGCGATGATGGCTGCCGAGACGATCAAGCTCATCGCCGGGGCGGGCCAGCCGCTGAGGGGCGAGATGCTGATCTACGATGCGCTTTATGGCGAGAGCCGGAAGATTGGCCTGACGAGGCGGGCGGATTGCCCGGTTTGTGGCGGCGGCGCCTGAGCCCATTGCCGCGCGGGGCGTGAGCGCCTAGCTTGCCGCTCAAAGGAGAACATCACATGACCAACCCTCTTCTGGCGCCGTGGACGACCGAGTTTGAACTGGCGCTCTTCGACAAGATCGAGGACGCGCATTTTGCCCCGGCCTTCGAGGAGGCGCTCACCGCGTCGCGGACCGAGATCGCGGCGATTGCCGAGAACCCCGAGCCGCCCACATTCGCCAACACCATAGAGGCGATGGAGAAAAGCGGCGAGGCGCTGGACAAGGTGCTTTCGGTCTTCTTCTCGGTGGCGGGGGCCGACAGCACCCCCGAGCGGCAGGCGCTGCAGCGCGCGTTCAGCCCGAAGCTCGCGGCGTTTTCCTCGGAGGTGACGGCGAACAAGGCGCTCTTCCAGCGGATCGACACGCTCTGGGAGGGGCGCGCGGGCCTTGGGCTGAGCGCCGAGCAGGAGCGGCTCCTGATGCTCACGCGGCGGCGGTTCATCCGGGCGGGCGCGGCGCTCGAGGGCGCGGAGGCGGAGCGCATGAAGGCGATCATGCAGCGGCTTGCCGAGCTGGGCACGGCCTTCACGCAGAACCTGCTGGCCGACGAGGCGGGCTGGCACATGGAGCTGGCGGAGGCCGACCTCGAAGAGCTGCCGGGCTTCGTGGTGGCCTCGGCCCGCGAGGCGGGGCGGGAGAAGGGCACGGAGGGCCCGGTGATCACGCTTTCGCGGTCGCTGATCGTGCCCTTCCTGCAATTCTCGCCGCGCCGCGACCTGCGGGAGAAGGCGTTCCGGGCATGGGCCGCGCGGGGCGAGATGGGCGGCGAGACCGATAACCGCGCGCTTTGCGCCGAGATCCTGCGCCTGCGGGAGGAGCGGGCGAAGCTGCTGGGTTACGAGAGCTTTGCCGCCTTCAAGCTGGAAACCGAGATGGCGAAGACGCCCGAGGCGGTGCGGGGCTTGCTGATGGATGTCTGGGGGCCGGCCAAGGTGGCGGCGGAGGCCGATGCGGCGGTGCTCACGGAGATGATGCATGCCGATGGGGTCAACGGCGAGCTCGAGCCGTGGGACTGGCGCTATTACGCGGAGAAGCGGCGCAAGGCGGAGCACGATCTCGACGAGACGGAGCTGAAGCCCTACCTGCAGCTCGACCGGATGATCGAGGCGGCCTTTGCCTGCGCGCATAGGCTCTTCGGGCTGGAGTTTCGCCCGCTCGAGGTGCCGCTCTACCACCCCGATTGCCGGGCGTGGGAGGTGACGCGGGAGGGCCGGCATGTGGCCGTCTTCATCGGCGACTATTTCGCGCGGGGCTCAAAGCGCTCGGGCGCGTGGTGCTCGGCGATGCGGGGGCAGGCCAAGTGGCCGAAGGCGCAGGGCCCGGTGGTGATCAACGTGTGCAACTTCGCCAAGGGGAGCCCGGCGCTTCTGAGCTACGATGACGCGCGCACGCTCTTCCACGAGTTCGGCCATGCGCTGCACCAGATGCTCTCGAACGTGACCTACGAATCGCTCTCGGGCACCAACGTGGCGCGCGATTTCGTGGAGCTGCCGAGCCAGCTTTACGAGCATTGGCTGGAGGTACCGGAGGTGCTGGCCGAGTTCGCCACCCATGCGGAGACAGGCGAGCCCATGCCGGAGGCGATGCTGGAGAAGGTGCTGGGCGCCGCGACGTTCGACATGGGCTTCCAGACGGTGGAATACGTGGCCTCGGCGATGGTCGACCTGGCCTTTCACGAGGGGGCCGCGCCCGCCGACCCGATGGCGATGCAGGCCGAGGTGCTGGCGGAGATGGGGATGCCCAACGCGATCATCATGCGCCATGCCACGCCGCATTTCGCGCATGTCTTCTCGGGCGACGGCTATTCGAGCGGATATTATTCCTACATGTGGTCGGAGGTGATGGATGCCGATGCCTTCGCCGCCTTCGAGGAGGCGGGCGATGCGTTTGACGCGGAGCGGGCCAAGGCGCTGGAGGAGAACATCCTCTCCACCGGCGGCACGCGGGACGCCGAGGCGCTCTACGTGGCCTTCCGGGGCCGGCTGCCGGGGGTCGAGGCGCTTCTGAAGGGGCGGGGGCTGGCGGCATGACGCCGGAAGAGATTGCCAAGCTGCCTTACCGGCCCTGCGTGGGCGTGATGCTGGTGAACACCGCCGGCGATGTCTTCGTGGGCCAGCGGATCGACACGGAAACGCCCGCATGGCAGATGCCGCAGGGCGGGGTGGACGAGGGCGAGACCCCGCGCGAGGCGGCGCTGCGCGAGCTCTGGGAGGAAATCGGCGTGCCGGCCGGGCTTGTGCGGGTGGTGGCCGAGACCCGCGACTGGATCACCTATGACCTGCCGGTGGAGCTTGTGCCGCGCATGTGGAAGGGGCGGTTTCGGGGGCAGAAGCAGAAATGGTTCCTGATGCGGTTCGACGGGTCGGACAAGGATGTGAACATCGAAACCGAGCATCCGGAATTTTCCGAATGGCGCTGGCTGCCCGCCAAGGAACTGCCCGCGAGCATCGTCTCATTCAAGCGAGCCGTTTACGAAGAGGTGCTCGCGGAATTCGAGGAGATGCTATGACCCGCCTGCCCATCGCCGCGCTTGCGGCCCTTGCCACCCTTTCGAGCCTTGCCGCCACGCCTGCGGTTTCGCTCAGCTGCATGCGCCCCGACGTGGCCCGCGCCTTTGCGCAGGCCGATGCGGCGGAGGAGACCTATATCGTGGCGCGCGCCACGCTCAGCTTCGACGAGGCGCTTCTGCCGCAGACCGACTGGGAGAACCAGGCGGCGACCCCGCCGCACACGCTCATCCCCGCACGGCTCGAAGGGCAGGCGCTCACGAAAGAGGGCTTCACCACGCCCTTCGCGCAGGAGATCACGCTCGATGCGCAATGCTTCGGGCCGTGGTGCTCGGGCGCGGAGAGCGGCACGGAGTTTCTGGTGTTTCTCGAGAAGCGTGCGGAGGGCTATCTCTTTCCGCTCGATCCCTGCGGGACGATGGCCTTTCCGGAGCCCACGGCGGCGCAGGGCGCACGGGTGCTACAATGCCTGCGGGGCGCGGGCTGTGAGCCGTTGAACTAGAGTATTTGCGCCAAGAAGAAGCCGGGGTCGGGGGCCTTGGGGCGGCGGTGGCACGAGAAAGGCCCGCGCGGGGTGGCGCGGGCCTTGCGATGGGCGCAGGAAGGCGGCTCAGCCGATGGCGGCGGCTTTCACGTCTTCGTCGATATAGGGCGTGTACTGCTCGAAATTGTCGGCGAACATCTTCACCAGCTTCTCGGCCTGCGCGTCGTAGCCATCGGGGTTGCCCCAGGTGCGGCGCGGGTCGAGCAGGACTTCGGGCACGCCCGGCACCTTCACCGGAACCTCGAAGCCGAAATTCGCATCCTTGCGGAACTCGACCTTGGAGAGCGAGCCGTCGAGCGCGGCGGTGAGCAGCGCGCGGGTGGCCTTGATGGGCATGCGCGAGCCGGTGCCGTAGGCGCCGCCTGTCCAGCCGGTATTGACGAGCCAGCAGGTGGCGCCGTGCTTGGCGATCTTCTCGCGCAGCAGGTTGCCATAGGCCTCGGGGCGGCGCGGCATGAAGGGCGCGCCGAAGCAGGTGGAGAAGGTGGGCTCGGGCTCGGTGACGCCGCGCTCGGTGCCGGCCACCTTGGAGGTGAAGCCCGACAGGAAGTGATACATCGCCTGTGCCGGGGTGAGCCGCGCGATGGGCGGCAGCACGCCGAAGGCGTCGCAGGTGAGCATGATGATGTTCTTCGGGTGCCCGCCCAGCGCGTTGGAGGAGGCGTTGGAGATATATTCGAGCGGGTAGGCGCAGCGCATGTTGGCGGTGAGGCTGTCATCCGCGAAATCGAGCTGCAGCGTGTCTTCGTCGTAGACCATGTTCTCGATCACGGTGCCGAATTTCTCGGTGGTGGCGTAGATCTCGGGCTCGGCTTCGGGATCGAGGTTGATGGTTTTCGCGTAGCAGCCGCCCTCGAAGTTGAAGGTGCCGCGATCGGACCAGCCGTGTTCGTCATCGCCGATCAGAACCCGGTCGGGATCGGCGGAGAGCGTGGTCTTGCCGGTGCCGGAAAGGCCGAAGAACACGGCGGTATCGACCGGGTTGCCGGGGGCGTGGTTGGCAGAGCAATGCATCGCCATGATGCCCTTGCCCGGCAGGATGTAGTTCAGCAGCGTGAACACGCCCTTCTTGTTCTCGCCTGCGTATTCGGTGTTGCCGATCAGGATCAGCTTGCGGTCGAAGTTCAGTGCGATCACCGTTTCCGACCGGCAGCCGTGCTTCTCGGGATCGGCTTTGAAGGACGGGCAGTTGATGATCGTGTAATCGGCGGTGAAGCTGTCCAGATCCTCGCGGTCGGGGCGGCGCAGCATATGGCGGATGAAGAGGTTGTGCCAGGCCAGTTCCGTCACCACGCGCACGTCGATGGCGTTCTGCGGATCGGCGCCGCCGGTGAGGTCCTGCACGTAGTAGTCCTTGCCCTTCATGTGGGCGAGCATGTCGTCGTAGAGCCGGTCGAAGGCGCCGGGGTCCATCGGCTGGTTGTTTTCCCACCAGATGCCGTCCTCGACCGAGGGCGTGCGGACCACGAATTTGTCCTGCGGTGAGCGGCCGGTGTACTTGCCGGTGGTGACGAGGAAGGCGCCGCCCTTGCCGCGCACC
>JAVKDQ010000110.1:0-2878 GCA_040222155.1 Roseovarius sp. | reverse complement strand
GATCTGGTCATACGCCTTGAACTCGCCGAACTGCTTGGTGATCGCTGCGGTCAGCGTCGTCTTGCCGTGGTCAACGTGACCAATCGTGCCGATGTTCACGTGCGGTTTCGAACGGTCGAACTTTTCCTTTGCCATGTCTCGGGCGCTCTCATGTTGTTGGAGGGCCTCGCGGCCCGGGATGGATGTCTCCGCGGGCATTTATTGGGTCGCGCCGCGGAAATCAAGCGCTTCCTTGCCGCTGCCGCGGGGGGCGCGGCTAGCCCTCGAACCAGCCCTCTTCGCGCTTCTGGCGCAGCAGCCAGCGCTCGATCTGCAGCGCGGCGTTCTGGGCGAGGTTGGCCATCTGCTCTTCCTTCGAGAGCGTCAGGCCCGAGCCCACCACCGTATCGCCCGAGAGGCTTTCGAACACGGTGAAGGCCTTGGGCGCCTTCGAGAGCTTGGTGCCCTCGGCATCGTCCCAGACGGTGACGCGCAGGAGCAGCACGGATTTGGGCGAGGCCACCACCGGCACGCCGGGTTTCGCCAGCACATAGCCCTCGAGCGCGATGCCGAGATTGTAGAGCTTCTCGCCCTCGTGCCGCCGGAGCCGGGCATCGACCGCGCCGCGCACCGCCTTGATCCACTCCGCCTTGCCCGCCGGGCGCGAGAGCGGGCCCTTCGTAAGGTTGGGCGCCACGATGATGTTATGCGCGAGGCGGAAATCGCCCAGGTCCGGCGGCGGCGCGCTCAGGTCGTCCGACGCGGTGCAGGCCGCCAGAACGAGCGCGGCAAGCGGCAGGAGCGATTGTCGAAGCCTCACCTTTTCCCCCAAGGGCAAATCCCCGCCACCATGATTAGGCGAGGGGGCGGCATATGGCAATCGGGCCGGGCGGGTTTGCCGGGGCCGGGTCGCGCGCTTATATCCTGACCAGGGCCACATAGCAGATGCGAGACAGGGAAACATGACCGAGATGGCCACGCTGGAGCCCGGAACGGAAGCGCTGCCGGTGCGCGTGCCGCTGGTGCGCGAGCCCCTCGGCATCTGGGGCAGCCTCACCGCCGCGCGGCGCAACATCATCGGCATCATTCCGGAGGTGGCGACGCAGGTGCCGATCGTCTCGGGCCGCACCGCCAAGCGCTGGCACATGGTGATGGACCCTGCCGCGATCCGCCGGATGCTGCTGGAGAATGTCGACGCCTACCCGAAATCGCTGGTCACGAAGAACCTGCTGCGCCCCGCGATCGGCGAGTCGCTCTTCATCGCGGAGGGCGCGCATTGGCGCTGGCAGCGGCGCACGGCGGCGCCGGTCTTCTCGCATCGCAACGTGATGAACCTCGCCCCGGTGATGACGGCGGCCGCAGAGCGCAGCGCCGAGCGGATCGAGGCCGCCGGCAACCGGGCGGTGGATCTGGCCGATGACATGGTGCGCACCACTTTCGACGTGATCGCGGATGTGACCTTCTCGAGCGACGGCACCTTCGATGCGGCGAGCGTGCATCGCGGCATCGACGCCTATATCGCCGAGGCCGGGAAGATTTCGCTGATGGATGTTCTGGGCGCGCCCGACTGGGTGCCGCGCCCGGGGCGGCTTCTGCATTCGCGCGGCGCGGTGAAGGAGATGCGGCGGGTGGCCGACGAGGCCATCGAGGCGCGCCGCAGGCGCGGCCCCGACCCCGGCGTGCCAGACCTGCTCGACCTGCTGCTTGAGGGCGAAGACCCGAAGACCGGGCGGCGCATGAACACCGCCGAGCTGCGCGACAACCTGCTCACCTTCATCGTGGCCGGGCATGAAACCACCGCGCTCACGCTCGGTTGGGCGCTTTACCTCTGCGCTTTCGACCAACGCGTGCAGGAGAAGGCGCGCGCCGAGCTGGCCGCCGTGCTGGGCGCGCGGCGCTCGGTTGCGGGCGAGGATGTGGAGGCGCTGCCCTATATCCGCCAGATCGTCGACGAGGCGCTCCGGCTCTACCCGCCCGGCGGCATGGTCTCGCGCACGGCGGTGGCGCATGACACGCTTTGCGGGCAGGAGATCCGGCCCGGCGATACGGTGATGCTGCCGATCTATGCGCTGCACCGCCATCATCTTCTGTGGGAGGCGCCGGATGCCTTCCGCCCCGAGCGCTTCGCCGATCGCAAGGCCATCGAGCGCTACGCCTACCTGCCCTTCGGCGACGGGCCGCGCATCTGCATCGGGGCGTCGTTTGCCATCCAGGAGGCGGTGATCATCCTCGGCACTCTGCTGCGCCGCTTCCGCTTCACGCCGGTGCGCGGCAAGGTGCCGGAGCCGGTGATGATCCTCACGCTGAGGCCGCAGGGGGGCGTGTGGCTGGAGGCGGAAAGGGTGTGACCGGGCTGGAGATCGAGGGGTTTCGGATCGCTCCCGCCGAGGCGGCGGATGCGGCGCGGCTGGCAACCTTGCGGGTGGCGGCGATGCGCCCGAGCCTCGAGGCCGTGGGGCGGTTCGACCCGAAGCGCGCGCATGACCGGTTTCTCGACGGGTTCGATGCGGGCGACACATGGCTGGTGCTGGAGGACGAGGCGCTCGCGGGGTTCTTCGTTGTGCGGCGGCGCGAGGATCACGTCTATCTCGACCACATCTATTTCAGCGAAAGCTATCAGCGGCGCGGGCTGGGGCGGCGGATCGTCGAGGGCCTGAAGGCCGAAGCGCGGGCGGCTGGCCTGCCCGTGCGGTTGATGGCGCTCAACGGCAGCCCGGCCAACGGGTTCTACCTGTCCTGCGGGTTCGGGGTGGTGTCTTCGGATGCGCTCGATACGGTTTACGAGTGGCGGGTTGGGGAAGTTGGGGGGGTGTAGAGTGAGTGACACCCGCGAGCGGAAGCAAGACGGATGAAGCAGTGCGCGACCGCGCGGACTCAAGGGGCGCAGCCCCGCCGCGCG
>JAVKDQ010000109.1:0-6983 GCA_040222155.1 Roseovarius sp. | reverse complement strand
GCATCCTCGAGCGCGGTGCGCACCACTTTCGCGGGGTCGATCACGCCGTAGGCGAACATGTCGCCATACTCTTCTGTCTGGGCGTTGAAGCCGAACTTGACGTCGTTCGACTCGCGGATCTTGCCCGCCACGACCGAACCGTCGACACCGGCGTTCTCCGCGATCTGGCGCAGCGGCGCTTCCAGCGCGCGGCGCACGATGGCGATGCCGTTGTTCTGGTCGGAGTTCATGCCGGTCAGGCCTTCGAGCACCTTGCCGGCTTGCACCAGCGCGACGCCGCCGCCGACCACGATGCCTTCCTGAACGGCAGCGCGGGTTGCGTTGAGCGCGTCATCGACGCGGTCCTTGCGCTCTTTCACTTCCGTTTCGGTCATGCCGCCGACGCGGATGACGGCAACACCGCCGGCCAGCTTGGCCACGCGCTCTTGCAGCTTCTCACGGTCGTAATCGGAGGTGGTGTCTTCGATCTGCTGACGGATCTGGGCGACCCGTGCCTCGATTTCCGACTTCTCGCCAGCACCGTCGACGATGGTGGTCTCGTCCTTGGTGATCTCGACCTTCTTGGCCTTGCCGAGCATGTCCATCGTGACATTCTCGAGCTTCATGCCGAGATCTTCGGAGATGACCTGGCCGCCGGTCAGGATCGCGATGTCCTGCAGCATGGCCTTGCGGCGGTCGCCGAAGCCCGGTGCCTTGACGGCTGCGATCTTGAGGCCGCCGCGCAGCTTGTTGACCACGAGGGTGGCCAGCGCTTCGCCTTCCACGTCTTCCGCGATGATGAGCAGCGGTTTCTGCGACTGGATGACCGACTCGAGGAGCGGCACCATCGGCTGCAGCGACGAGAGTTTCTTCTCGTGGAGCAGGATGAGGCAGTCGTCGAGATCGGCGATCATCTTCTCGGAGTTGGTGACGAAATAGGGCGAGAGGTAGCCGCGGTCGAACTGCATGCCTTCGACGACGTCGGTCTCGGTTTCGAGGCCCTTGTTCTCCTCGACGGTGATGACGCCCTCGTTGCCGACCTTCTGCATCGCATCCGCGATCTGGCGGCCGATCTCGGCTTCACCGTTGGCGGAGATGGTGCCGACCTGTGCCACTTCGGCGCTGTCGGACACGTCGCGAGCGGCGGCCTTGATGGCTTCCACGACCTTCGCGGTTGCGAGGTCGATGCCGCGCTTGAGATCCATCGGGTTCATGCCGGCGGCAACGGCCTTCATGCCCTCTTTCGCGATTGCTTGTGCCAGCACGGTGGCGGTGGTGGTGCCGTCGCCGGCCTCATCGTTGGTGCGCTGGGCGACTTCTTTCACCATTTGCGCGCCCATGTTCTCGAACTTGTCCTCGAGCTCGATCTCTTTCGCGACCGACACACCGTCCTTGGTGATGCGGGGCGAGCCGAAGGATTTGTCGAGGACCACGTTGCGGCCTTTCGGGCCCAGCGTCACGCGGACGGCATCCGCGAGAATGTTGACGCCGCGCATCATCTTGTTGCGGGCATCCGTGTTGAACTTGACGTCTTTTGCAGACATGTACGTTGCTCCTGAAGTCTGTTTGAACTTGTTTAGGAAACGATCCGGGGCGTTCAGGCGGCCTTGGCGGCCTTGTCACCGGTGATGATGCCGAGGATGTCGCTCTCTTTCATGATCAGCAGCTCTTCGCCGCCGACATTGACCTCGGTGCCCGACCATTTGCCGAACAGGATGCGATCGCCGGCCTTCACGGCCATCTCGATCAGTTCGCCGTTGTCCTTGCGCGCGCCATCGCCGCAGGCAACGACTTCACCCTCGGAGGGCTTTTCCTTGGCGCTGTCGGGGATGATCAGCCCGCCAGCGGTTTTCTCTTCGCTCTCAACGCGGCGAACAAGCACGCGGTCATGAAGCGGTTTAAATGCCATGTCTTTGGCTCCCTAAGCTCAAAGTTGCTCCCTAAGCGGCCCGTTCGGGCCGTTAGCACTCATCTTGGTCGAGTGCTAACGGCGCATAGCTAGGGATTGCGCAAAGGGCTGTCAACAACTCGTGATCATTTTTTTGCACCTGTTTTTGCACCTGCCCGCGCGAGGGCGTTTGCGGCGCGCGGGGCGCGGCTTTAGGGTCGCCGCGAGAGATGCCCGGAAAGGATGCCCATGCTGCGCCTGATCGCCGCCCTGATGCTTGCCCTGCAGCCCGCCGCCGCGCTCGCGATCTGCGAGGCCCGCGACCTGATCGACGCCATGCCCGAGGCCGAGCGCGCGGCGCTCGTGGACCGGGCCCATGCGATGCCCTACGCGGAGGGGCTGCTCTGGCGCGCGACGCGGGGCGAGACGGAGATCACCCTTTTCGGAACCTATCATTTTCGTCATGCCGAAACCGAGGCGCATCTGGAGCGACTGAAGCCGATGGCGGCCGGGGCGGAGGCGGTTTATCTCGAGATGTCGAACGCGGAGCAGCGCGACTTTCAGAAGAGCGTGGCGGAAGACCCCTCGCTCATGTTCATCACCGAGGGCCCGACCCTGCCCACGCTGCTGGGCGAGGCCGATTGGCAGCAGTTTCGCGCGGAGATGGAGAAGCGGCAGATCCCCGGGATCATGGCGGCGAAGTTCAAGCCGCTCTGGGCGGCGATGATGCTGGGTATCGGCCCCTGCGAGGCGCAAAACGGCGCGATCGGGGGCAAGGGAATCGACGCGCTGATCGGCGAACATGCCGAGGCGCAGGGCATCCCCACGCGCTCGCTCGAGGATTTCACCGAGGTGCTGGGGATGCTCGATAACGACCCGCTGGAGAAGCAACTCGAGATGATCCGGCTGACTCTGGCGATGCCGGGCGACCCGGACGACATGTCCTACACGATCCGCGAGCGGTATCTGGCAGAGGAGGTGGCACTCACATGGGAGTTCTCGCGGGCCATCTCGCTCGAGCATGGCGGGCCGACGGCGGAGGAGGATTTCGCGCGGCTCGAGGATGTGATGCTCACCGAGCGGAACCGGGCATGGGTGGAGAAGCTCATGGCCGAGGCTCTGGGCAAGCGCGTGCTGGTGGCGGCGGGCGCGGGGCATTGGCCGGGCGAGAATGGCGTGCTCTACCTGCTGGAGCAGGAAGGGTTCGCGATCGAGCGGCTGGAGCTCTAGGGCGCCGAGCGAAGGGGCTGGTGCGGCGGGATGCGCGCGAAGGCGGCCCTACCCCTCGTAGCGGCGCGTGAGCGCGTCTTCGTAGAGCGCGTAATCCTCCGCCATCGCGGCCTCGAAGGCGCGGCGCTCGCTGGCGTGGAGCTGGTCCATCAGGTCGGCGCTGCGGGTGCGGTGGCCGAAGACGCGGCGCGCATCGACGGTGGGCGCCTCGCGCTCCGACGCATCGGAAGAGACGCCGAACACCGTGTCGAGCAGCGGCGGCAGGTCGCGCGAGAGGTGGTCCATCGCGCCGAGGTAATCGTAGCTCACCCCCTCCACCGCCAGTTCCTTGTGCTGCGGGCGCCAGTGCCGGTCGAGATCGAGCGCCTTTTCGTTCTCCACCAGCGCGCGGATGAACTCGGGAAAGGTGAGGCTTTCATCCTTGGCGCGGCCCAGCACCCGCAGGAGCTTCACCCGGTGGCGCGGGCTGCCCATCACCTTGTCGGCGAAGGCGGAGGCCGCGCGCTGCAGCGGGTGGCGCACGAAGGAGAAGGTGAAGCTCTCGGGCGCGGTGACCTTCTCGTAGCATTCCTCGAGGCTGATGGCGCGGGTGGGGGCGAAGGCATCGTGCCGGCTGCGATGCATCTCGCCGATATCGGAGAACTCCGCCTCGCGGCCCTGCTTGCGCGCCGCCCGCGCGGCCAGCGTGGCGATGATGGTGGTGCAGGCGGCCTTGTGGTTGCGCAGGTAGATTACCGGGCGCGCGACATGCTCTCCCTCTACCGCGTAGACGTTCTGGCTGAAGTGACGCGCCTTCTGAAAGCCCGCCAGCGCGCGCGAAAACCTGCTGCTCATGTTCTGCCCTCGAAACCTGCTCTTATGATACGGCGCTTTTGCGCTCGTGTTTGCCGGGCTGCCCCGGACGCCTCAAGCGAGACGTTACCAAAAGCCGCGCGCCATTTCCAGCAAAAGCGCTTTGCTGCGGTGCAGCATTGGGTAGTGACAAGCGGCCCGCGCATCCCTATAAGGCGCGCGACCGACGCAACCGCACGCATGACCCACCAAAGGATTCCGCCATGACCACCCTAGTTTTCGGCCATAAATCGCCCGACACCGATTCCACCGGCTCGCCCATTCTCTGGGCGTGGTACCTCAACGAGGTGAAGGGCGAGACGGCAGAGGCCGTGCTGCTGGGCGAGCCCAACACCGAGGCCGCCTTCATGCTCGAGCGCTGGGACCTGCCCAAGCCGCGCATCATCTCCGACGTGGAAGAGGGCCAGGCCTGCGTGATCGTCGACACGAACAACCCCGCCGAGCTGCCCGCCAATGTGAACGCCGCCGACATCCGCGCCATCATCGACCACCACAAGCTGGTGGGCGGGCTCGAGACGAAAGGCCCGATCGACATCACCGTGCGCCCGCTCGCCTGCACCGCCACCCTCATGCTCGACCTGATGGGCGAGGATGCGGCCCGGATGCCCGACTGGGCCAAGGGCGCGGCGCTCACCTGCATTCTCTCCGATACGCTCGAGTTCCGCTCGCCCACCACCACCGACCATGACCGCGCGGTGGCCGAGCAGCTGGCCCGCGACCTCGGGCTCGACGTTTCGGCCTATGCTGCCGAGATGTTCGCCGCGAAATCCGATGTCTCGGCCTTCTCCGATGCCGAGCTTCTGCGGATGGACTCGAAGGAATACGAGGTGGGCGGCAAGAAATTCCGCGTCTCCGTGCTGGAAACCACGGCGCCCGCCATGGTGCTCGACCGCAAGGCGAGCCTGATGGAGAGCATGGTGGGTGTGGCTTCGGAAGACGGTGTCGACCAGGTGCTGCTCTTCGTGGTGGACATTCTCAACGAGGAAGCCACGCTGCTGGTGCCGAACGATCTGGTGAAGACCGTGGCCGAGAAGAGCTTCGGCGCCACAGTGGAAGGCGATGCCGTGGTGCTGCCGGGGATCATGAGCCGCAAGAAGCAGATCATCCCGAACCTCGCCCTCTAGGCGCAGACAGATCTACGATAGGGGCGCCCGGCGGGGCGCCCTTTTTCATTGGCGGATGCCTCGCTAGTCGCGCCCCGCGTCGAGGCGCATCGCCATCAGCGAGATCATCTCGAAGGCCATCACCATCGCCACCTGCGCGGTGATCTGGTTGGGGCTGTCCTTCGTCGGCATCAGGCAGACGATATCGCCCCCCACGATGTCGAGCCCCTTCAGCCCCTGCAGGAGCCGCGTGGCCTCGCGGATCGAGAACCCGCCGAAGCCCGGCTCGAGGTTCGACACGCCCGGCGCCACGGAAGGGTCGAGGCAATCGAGATCGAAGGTGATATAGGCGGGCCTGTTGCCCACCCGCGCCCGGATGCGCTCGAGCGTGGCGGCGATGCCGATCTCCTCGACCTCGTGCATCGGGATCACCTCGTAGCCCAGCTCGCGGCTGACACCGCCCACCCCGCCTTCATGGATCGCCGAGGAGGGGTGCCCGCGCATCCCGAGCTGGATGCTGGCAGCGGGGTCGACCGCCTCCTCGCGCACGGTATAGGCCGCCCAATGCGCCGCCGAGCGCCGCGCGCCCAGCCAATGCGGCATGTTCTCGTAGCTGTCGGTATGGGCGTCGAAGTGGATGAGCGCGAGCGGCCCCTCGGCCAGTTCGGAGCCCGGCCCCGCCAGCGCCCGCAGGATCGGCCCGGTGATGGAGTGATCGCCGCCGATGGAGACGGGACGGGTGCCTGTGGCGGCCAAACGCGCGAAGAAGGCTTCGATATCGCGCACGCAGGCTTCGTTGTTCATCGCCTCGGGGAGCGGCACGTCGCCAAGGTCGTTGACGCGGGCAAGCTCGAAGGGGGCGATGCCATGCACGCCATGCGCCCGGCGGTAATAGCCCGAGACATTGCGCACCGCGCGGGGGCCGAGATGCTGATCGCGCTCGGTGGAGCCGTTGCCCGAGGAATGCGGAACGCCGACCACGGCGATATCGCAGGCCGCCGGATCTTCGTTCCACGGGCAACGGAAGAAGGTGGGGATGCCCCACCAATACCAGCTTTCAGAGCTCTTGCGGGGGTCATCCATGGCAGCGATCCTCTTTTTCACCTTCGAGGATCACCGTTCTGCCTGCCGGGCGGGCTGTCAACCGGGATCGCCTGAGGCGCGGGCCGGCGCGGGCTTTGGCGCTCAGCCCTTCAGCATCCCCAGCACGCCCTCAGCCGCCACGGCGGGCGTCATCCGGCCCTCGGCCACGTCTTCGGCCGCCTGCGCCATCGCGGCGCGCATCGCCGGTGTCTGGAGCTGGGCCAGAAGCCCCTGCTTCACCTCCTCGTGGAACCAGTAGCGGGCCTGCGCGCCGCGGCGGGCCTCGAAATGGCCCTTGGCGCGGCGCCACTCCACCAGCGCGGTCATCTCGGCCCAGGCCTGCTCCAGCCCCTCTTCCTCCATCGAGGACACCATCATCGCCTTGGGAAAGCCTTCCGGGTCTTGCGGGCGCTTGCGCAGGAGGCGAAGCGCGCCGGCGTAATCGGTGCAGGTGCGGGTGGCGGCGGGCTTGAGA
Organism: Roseovarius sp.; assembly: GCA_040222155.1. Lineage (GTDB taxonomy): Bacteria > Pseudomonadota > Alphaproteobacteria > Rhodobacterales > Rhodobacteraceae > Roseovarius. Next base: position 373 of record JAVKDQ010000109.1, on the reverse strand, counting down.
TCGCCATCGGCCTTGTTGACGAGAATCATGTCGGCCATCTCCATGATGCCGCGCTTCACGCCCTGCAGCTCGTCGCCGCCGGCGGGGGCGAGGAGCAGGATGAAGAGATCCGACATCTCGGCCACCACGGTTTCCGACTGGCCCACGCCCACCGTCTCGATCAGCACCACGTCGAAGCCCGCCGCCTCGCAGAGCGCCACCGCTTCGCGGGTGCGCCGCGCCACGCCGCCCAGGTGCGACTGGCTGGGCGAGGGCCGGATGAAGGCCTTGGGATCGCGGCTGAGCCGCTCCATGCGTGTCTTGTCGCCGAGGATCGAGCCGCCCGAGCGGGCGCTCGACGGGTCGACCGCCAGCACCGCCACCTTGAGGCCCC